>NZ_JAMXFI010000075.1:0-38177 GCF_025460875.1 Microvirga yunnanensis | reverse complement strand
TCTGATGGTCAGCGCCATAGAGGCAGTCGCCCACCACCCACCGGCACGGCACGCCCGCGGCAAACGCCCGCTTGAGCATGGCCTGGCCGAGCTTCGGCTTGGTGGTGAAGCGGACCTCCTCCGGCACGCCCGCTTCTGCGCGCCTTGCCGCATCGAAAGCCCAGGTGTCCGGCAGGTAGAGCGCCCGGTCGATCAGCGCATGGCCGTGCCGGCTGGCATAGGCGAGAAACACCCCGATCTGAGAATTCTCAATGCGCCCGGCGGTGCCGGAGTATTGGCGTTTGACGCCGGCCGACTTGTCGCCCTTCTTCACGAAGCCGGTTTCGTCGAGCACCAGCACGGCGTCCGGATCGCCGAGATGCTCGACCACATAGGCCTGCAGGTCATCGCGCACCGCCTCGGCATCCCAGTGCATGCGGGCGAGGAAGTCCTGCACGCCGTCGGGGCTGGCATCGCCGGCGGCTTCCGCCAGGTGCCAGCCGTTCTTACGCTCCAAAGGTGAGAGCAGACCCTGCAAGTAGGCCCGGGCGCGGCGGCGCGGTTCGATGCGGCTGAAGCGGGGAGCAATCCGGGTGCAGAGTTCGTCCAACTGATCGGCCCAGCGGTGGGCCTCGCTTGCGTGCGTCATGGCGCGACACCTCCGTGTCTAAGTCAACGCACAAACCCGGCTGTAGTACTAGGACGGCGGAGCCCCAGAAACTTCGCGAAGCCGGCCTCGGTGCAGGCTGCCGCGAGGGTTTTCAGCGTGAAACCCGTGTGATGGGCCATGTAGAGATTGCCCCGCCTCATCGAGGGCCTGAAGCCGTAGAGCATGTCGAGAGGCGAGACCGGGCCGCTCCGGCTCTTGTAGAGCGCGGTCTCGAGATCTCCCGCGGCCAATCTCTCGCCGATCGTCTGAAGGTCGGGACAGGTCAGGATGACGAAGCCGTCCTGTTTGAGGACACGTCGCATAGCCTCCAGCGCCACCGGGACATCATGCGGATAGAGGTGCTCGATGTTGTGCGCCGAGTAGACGGCGTCGAAACTGTCGGAGGCGACCTGGGACAGGTCGGGCAGCTTGTCGACGATATCCGGCCGGACGCTCTCGTCGATGTCGAGCGTCACCTCATCCCACGCGGCTTCGGCAAGTGCCCTGACCGTCTGATGCTTGCGCTTGCGGCCGCAGCCCACATGAAGAAAGCGAGGCATGGTCTTCCATGGCCTCGCTTCGGAGAATGCGGGGCCCCAGTTCCGATAAAATCAGATTAGAGATCCCGTTATTGTATTACAAGGCTACTCGGTTTCGCCCAGGCCGCCCGTCTTCAGGAAGTTCTCCAGCCAGTGGATGTCGTACTGGCCGTTCTGGATGTCCGGGTTGCGCACGAGGGTCCGGAACAGGGGCAGGGTGGTGTCGATCCCGTCGACCACGAACTCGTCGAGGGCGCGCCGCAGGCGCATGAGGCACTCGTTGCGGGTGCGGCCATGAACGATGAGCTTGCCCACGAGGGAATCGTAATGGGGAGGGATGCGGTAGCCCTGGTAGGCGGCCGAGTCGACGCGCACGCCCAGGCCTCCCGGCGGATGGAAGTAGCTGATCGTGCCGGGCGAGGGGCGGAAGGTCGAGGGATGCTCGGCGTTCACCCGGCATTCGATGGCGTGGCCCTCGATGTGGATGTCCTCCTGGCGCACCGAGAGCGGATGCCCGGCCGCGACCCGGATCTGCTCGTTGACCAGGTCGATTCCGGTGATCATCTCCGTGACCGGGTGCTCCACCTGGATGCGGGTGTTCATCTCGATGAAATAGAACTCCCCGTCCTCGTAGAGGAACTCGATCGTGCCGGCGCCCGCATATTGCAGGTCCTGCATGGCCTTGGCCACGACGCCGCCGATGCGCTCGCGCATCTCGACGTTCAGCGCCGGGGAGGGACCTTCCTCCCAGACCTTCTGGTGGCGGCGCTGCAGGGAGCAGTCGCGCTCGCCCAGATGGATGGCGTTGCCCCGGCCGTCGCCCAGGACCTGGATCTCGATGTGGCGCGGCTTCTCGAGGTACTTCTCGATATAGACCGCGTCGTCGCCGAACGCCGCCTTGGCCTCCGTCCGGGCGGTCTGGAAGGCGTGGACCAGGTCGTCCTCGTTGCGCGCCACCTTCATGCCGCGCCCGCCGCCGCCGGCCGCCGCCTTGATGATCACCGGGTATCCGATGTCCTTGGCGACCTTCTTGGCTTCGTCCTCGTCGTTGATGCCGCCCTCGGAGCCCGGCACGCACGGGATGCCGAGGCGCTTGGCGGTGCGCTTGGCCTCGATCTTGTCGCCCATGATGCGGATATGCTCCGCCTTGGGGCCGATGAACGCGATGCGGTGGTGTTCCAGCACCTCGGCGAAGCGGGCGTTCTCGGACAGGAAGCCGTAGCCCGGGTGGATGGCGTCGGCGCCGGTGATCTCGCAGGCGGCGATCAGGGCCGGAATGTTGAGATAGCTGTCGCGGGCGGCCGGCGGGCCGATGCAGACGCTCTCGTCGGCGAGGCGCACGTGCATGGCATCCGCGTCGGCGGTGGAATGCACCGCCACGGTGGCAATGCCGAGCTCTTTCGCCGCGCGCAGGATGCGCAGGGCGATCTCGCCGCGATTGGCAATGAGGATCTTATCGAACATGTCGCGCCTTACTCGATGACGAGGAGGGGTTCGCCGTATTCAACAGGAGTTCCGTCTTCGACAAAGATGGCCGTCACGGTGCCGGAGCGGGGGGCCACGATCTCGTTGAAGGTCTTCATGGCCTCCACAAGCAGAACCTTGTCGCCGGCCTGGACCTTGGAGCCGACCTCGACGAAGGCCTTCGCGTCCGGCGACGGCTTGCGGTAGGCGGTGCCCACCATGGGCGAGAGCACGGCGCCCGGATGGGGCGCGCCCGGCTTCGCGGCAGCGTCCGTCGAGGCGGCGGCCGGCGGCGGCGCCACGACCGGCGCAGGGGCGAGCGCGGCGGGAGCCGCGACCGGAACGGTCACCATACGGGCCACGCGGATGCGCAGGTCGCCCTTCTCCACTTCGATCTCGCTGAGATCCGTATCGGCGATCAGATTCGCCAGTTCACGGACGAGATCGGGATCGAAAGGGTTTTCCTTGGCCATGGGGCTTACCTCTACTTCCTGAGGAACTAATGCTGGGACGACTTCGCCTGACGGGCCCGCTCGGCCATCACCTGGTGAACCGCTTCCAGGCCGAGCACGTAGCTCTTGGGCCCGAAACCGCAGATCACCCCGACGGAGACGGGCGCGATGAGCGAGCGATGGCGAAAGCCTTCGCGAGCATGAACATTCGAAATGTGGATCTCGACCGTCGGAGCGCCGCTGCCCGATATGGCGTCGCGGAGCGCGATCGAGGTGTGGGTATAGGCACCGGCATTGATGACGATGCCGGCTCCCTGAGCGCCCGCCTCCTGGATCCAGTCGACCAGATGTCCCTCGTGGTTCGACTGGCGGAACGTGACCGACATCCCCAGAGCCTCCGCCTTCTCGCGCACGAGCTTCTCGATGTCCTGCAGCGTCGTGCTGCCATAGACTTGCGGCTCTCTGCGGCCGAGCAGGTTGAGATTGGGTCCGTTGAGGACGAAGACGGTGGTCATCGCTAAAGGAGCGTTCCTGGTGCCCCGCGAGGCGGAGCCGAAACGCCCTCTTATCCAAAAGGCGGGCAGGGGGGAAGGGGAAAACCAAGGCTTTCCCAAGCTAGGCGCGCATTCCGTAACTGGAGGAGGAGCCGCTCGGGGCCGACCGGCCGGCAGAGGAGGCGCTATCCTCCGTCAGGGCCGGGCTTTTCCGGGCCTCCGACGGCCGTTCCGTCACCCTCCACGTCATGGCCGGGCCTGTCCCGGCCATCCCGATCCGGAAAGGCGCGGCGCTTCTCGTCGGGATCAGCGGCACAAGGCCGGTGATGACGTTGGGGGCGAGACTACCCGCAGTTCGCCTTGCCGCACTGGCGGACATTGTCCACGAGCTGCTTCAGGGGCTCCAGGCCGACGGCCCCGGGGATCACCGTCTCGCCGACGATGAAGGCCGGAGTTCCGGTCAGGCTGAGCTTGTCGCCGAGGGCCATGTTCTCCTGGAGCGCGGTGCGAACCTCGGAGCTTTCCACGTCCTTCTGGAGGCGGGCCATGTCGACGCCCATCTCCTTGGCGACCGCCATGGCGCGCTCCCCGTTCACCCGGCCGCGGCTTTCCAGGACCTTGACGTGGTAATCGAACAGCTTCTGACCCTGGAGCTGGTTCTTGACCGCCAGGGCGACCCGGCTGGCCTCGACGGAATCGGGCCCGAGAACCGGGAAATCCTTCAGGACGACGCGCAGCTTCGGGTCGCTCTTCATGAGGGTCTGGACGTCGGACAGGGCCTTCTTGCAGTAGCCGCAATTGTAGTCGAAGAACTCCACCAGGGTGATGTCCCCCGAGGGATTGCCGACGATATAGGAGTGCGAGGCGTTCAGGAGCGACTGCTTGGTCTCCTTCACGGCGCTGGCCTGGGCGACCTGCTGGGCTTCCGCCTGGCGCTTCTCGAGCTCGGCGATGACCTCGGTCAGCACCTCCGGGTTCTTCAGGAGGTAGTCCTTCACGATCTCGCCGATGGCCTGCTTCTGCTGCTCGTTGAAGGCCGGGCCCTGCGCCATCGCGGCGGGAGCGATCGCCAGAGCGCCGAGCAGGGCTGCGGTCCGGCCGATGGTGAGAAGCGAAAAGCGCATATGCGGTCCTTTGCGGGAGTCGTCGATGCCTCTGAGACTAGCAACGGTTCGAGGCGGAGTTGAGACTCGGTGTTCACCCGCGAGTTAGCGGCTTCGGCCCTGTGACGTCAAATCACGGGTTCGTATTGCCGAGCCTCGGTGCCTCCCCGTGATCACCTCGCTTGCGCCGGCCATCACGGGACAGAGCGCCCGAGATATGGAAGAACCGTCTATGGAAGAACCGTCTTGAGACCGCCCGTCCGACGGGATACGAGCCTTCCCATGACCAAATCACCCGCCGATCTCCACTCGCCCCTCATCGCGCGCCGCATGGACCGCGTCGCCTCCTTTCTGGCCATGGACGTGCTGAGCGCGGCCGCCGCCAAGGAGCGCCGCGGGGACAGCGTGATCCACATGGAGGTGGGACAGCCGTCCGCGCCTGCGCCCCGCGCGGCCCGGGAGGCGGCCAAGGCCGCCCTCGATCTCGGCCGGATCGGCTACACGGAGGCGCTGGGCATCGCGGCCCTGCGGGAGCGGATCGCCCGCCATTACCGCGACGCCTACGGGGTGAGCGTCGCGCCCGAGCGCGTCGTGGTGACCACCGGCTCCTCGGCCGGGTTCGTGTTGGCGTTCCTGAGCCTGTTCGACCCGGGCCAGCGCGTGGCGATCACGGCGCCGGGCTATCCGGCCTATCGCAACATCCTGGAGGCGCTGGGCATCGAGCCGGTGACGATCCCGCTCGCCAAGGCGGACGGCTGGATCATGACCGCCGAAGCGGTCGAGAAGGCCCATGCGGAGAAGCCCCTCCACGGGATCCTGGCCATGAGCCCGGCCAATCCCTCGGGCACCATGATCGGCCGCCGGGCCCTGGCGGGACTGGGCGAGACCTGCCGCCGCCTGGGCCTGTGGTTCGTGTCGGACGAGATCTACCATGGGCTCACTTACGGCGAGGCCGCCTCGACAGCGCTCGCGTCCGACGACGATGCGGTGGTGATCAACTCGTTCTCGAAATACTATTGCATGACCGGCTGGCGCATCGGCTGGATCGTGGTGCCCGACCGTCTGGTGCGCCCGATCGAGCGTCTGGCCCAGAACCTCTACATCTCGCCCCCCTACCTGTCCCAGGTGGCGGCGCTCGCCGCCTTCGACGCGGCGGAGGAACTCGAGGCCGTGAAGGCCGGCTACGCCCGCAACCGGGCCTATCTGCTCGAGGAGCTGCCCAAGGTCGGTATCACGGAGATGCACCCGGTGGACGGTGCCTTCTACATCTACGCCGACATCGCCCGCTTCACCAACGATTCCATCGGCTTCTCCAGGCGCATGCTGGAGGAGGCGGGCGTCGCCGCGACCCCGGGCCTCGACTTCGATCCAATCGAGGGTTCCCACTACCTGCGGTTCTCGTTCGCAGGCTCGGAGACAGACTGCCGCGAGACCGTGGCCCGGCTGAGGGGCTGGCTGCGGTAGTCTCGGAAGCGCCGGGCCCGCCGCCATTTCCCTAGAGCATCGGACGGAAAAGTGGATCCGGTTTTCGCTGGCGCGGCCCGCTGGGTCCGTTCCGACCGATGCTCTCATTCAAGAAGAATGCATCGGATGGATCCCAAAAGTGCAAGTCCACTTTTGGGTCCGATGCTTTAGTGGGGGCAGGGGTGAGACGGTGCAATCGGGTGAGACCTTTCCGTCATGGCCGGGCTCGTCCCGGCCATCTCGATGCGGTGAGGCTCAGCGCCATTCGGATTGGGATCACCGGCACAAGGTCGGTGACGAGATGGTGGGGCCTGCGCCGCCAAGATTCGTTAGGCATGACGATTCAATTTTCCGACCTTGCCCTCGTTGCTCCGCCACAGGAGGGAATGAGGAAGCCCTGCACCCATGGTGTGATGATGGCGCTCTCAAGCGAAAATGCCCGGCTCGCGCCGGGCATTTTCATGTGAACCTTACGATCCGCTGAGGACCGATTTGGCCTTGGACCACCAGCCGGCGCGCTTGGGCCGGTTGGGATCTTCCGGGGTCAGGACGACCGCGACCGGCTCCGGTTCGGGAGCGACCGGGGCGGGCGGCGGAACCGGAGCCTCGGCCACGGGATGGGGCGCGGCGACGATCGGTTCGCTCTCGGTGACAGGACGGGGCTCTTCCGCCGGCGCCGCGGTGCCGGTCTCGGCAGGGGCGGCTTGCTCGGCGGTTTCCTGAGAAGGCTCCTCGGCAGCCGGTGCGGCCTGCGCCTCGTCGGCGGCCACGAAGCCCTCCTCCATGGCGAACTCGACCGTTTCGTCCCGGCCGCGTCCCCGGCCGCCGCGACGGCCCCGGCGACGGCGGCGCCCGCCGCGGGTATCGTCGTCGGCCTCGCCGGCCTCGTTGGCCTCGCCCGCCTCGACCGGAGCCGCTCCGTCGCCGGAGGCCTCGACCTCGGTCTCCTCCTCGTCGGATTCGTCCTCGGTCTCGCCGGCGTCCTCGGCCTGGGATTCGCCCGCGAAGGTCTCCCGGTCGCGGCCGCGACGGCGGCGCCGACGGCGGCGGCGGCGACCGCCGCCTTCGCCTTCCTCGCCGCGCTCGTCCATGCCCTGCGCTTCCTCGACGCTCTCGTCGTCGGCCTCGACCTCCACCTCGACCTCCTCGACGGGCTCATCGATGGCGATGGCGTCGATCTGGATGCCGGTGGCGGCCGCCTTGTGCTCCAGCTTGAGGGCGGGTTCGCCGCGCTCGATGGCATAGGTGGTCGTGCCGTGGAGGCTGTCGTCCGCCACGATCGAGATCGCGACGCCGAAGCGGGTCTCCAGGTCGCGCAGGTGGATGCGCTTCTGGTTCAGGATGTAGAACGCCGCCTCCATCCGGGTGCGGACGACGAGGTTGTAGCTGGAATTCTTGATGAGGGTTTCCTCGATCGAACGCAGCACCTGCAGGGCCACCGACGGGGTCGAGCGCACGAAGCCGGTGCCGGCGCAGTGCGGGCAGGGGATCGAGGAGGATTCCAGCACCCCGGTGCGGATGCGCTGGCGCGACATTTCCAGGAGGCCGAAGGGCGAGATGCGTCCGACCTGGATGCGGGCGCGGTCGTTCTTCAGGCACTCGTTGAGCTTCTTCTCGACGGCGCGGTTGTTCCGCTTCTCCTCCATGTCGATGAAGTCGATCACCACGAGGCCCGCGAGGTCGCGTAGCCGGAGCTGGCGGGCGATTTCCTCGGCGGCTTCGAGGTTGGTGCGCAGCGCCGTGTCCTCGATGTTGTGCTCGCGGGTCGAACGGCCCGAGTTCACGTCGATGGACACGAGGGCCTCGGTTGGGTTGATCACGAGGTAGCCGCCCGATTTCAGCGTGACCACGTTCGAGAACATGGCGTCGAGCTGGGCCTCGACGCCGAACTTCGCGAAGAGCGGCTGCGGATCGCGATAGGGCTGGACCAGCTTCGAATGGCTCGGCATGAGCATCCGCATGAAGTCCTTGGCCTCGCGATAGCCGTCTTCGCCGGCCACGAGAACGTCGTCGATGTCCTTGTTGTAGAGGTCGCGGATGGCCCGCTTGATGAGGGAGCCTTCCTCATAGACCAGGGAGGGAGCGGCCGACTTGAGGGTCAGCTCGCGCACGCTCTCCCAGAGGCGCATGAGATATTCGTAGTCGCGCTTGATCTCGGGCTTGGTGCGCGAGGCGCCGGCCGTGCGCAGGATGATGCCCATTCCCTCGGGCACCTCCAGCTCCTGGGCGATTTCCTTCAGGCGCTTGCGGTCCGCCGCATTGGTGATCTTGCGGGAGATGCCGCCGCCCCGGCCCGTATTGGGCATGAGAACCGAGTAGCGTCCGGCGAGCGACAGGTAGGTGGTCAGGGCCGCGCCCTTGTTGCCGCGCTCCTCCTTGACGACCTGGACCAGCAGGATCTGGCGGCGCTTGATGACTTCCTGGATCTTGTACTGCTTGCGCGGCGCGCGCCGGCGCTGCGGAAGATCCTCGATGGCGTCGTCGCCGCCGAGCTGCTCGACGATCTCGTGCTCTTCCACGTCCTGATCGTCTTCGTCCTCGTCGTCCTCTTCGCCGTCCTCGTCCCCTTCGGGCTGCCGGGCTTCCGTCGCGGAGGTGTCGTCCTCGTTCGCGGCTTCGGAGCCGCGCGCCGTGTCGTCCTGCTCGGCTCCCTCGGGAGCAACGATCGCGGCCGATCCTTCGACCGCCTGGATCGCATCCTCGGCGGCGCCTTCATCGGGGGTGGCGCCGTCGGTCGAGGCGGCCGGGGATTCGGTCCCACCGGCGGCGGCTGCGCCGTCTGCGCTCAAGGTTTCGCCGTTCTCCGCGTCTTCGCCCGGAGAGAGTGCCGCGATCCCGGACTCCGTGCCGGCCTCGGCCTCGGTGGAGACCACGGTCTCGTCGGACTCGGCACGCCGCTGCGAGGAACGCCGGCGGCGGCGGTTGCTGCGGCGCTCCTCTTCGTGCTCCTCCTCGCGCTGGGCTTCGGCCTCGGCCTCGAGCAGCGCCTGACGGTCGGCGACGGGGATCTGGTAATAATCGGGGTGGATTTCGCTGAATGCGAGGAACCCGTGGCGGTTTCCGCCGTATTCCACGAAGGCCGCCTGGAGCGACGGTTCGACCCGGGTGACCTTGGCGAGATAGATATTCCCGCGCAGCTGCTTCCGGTTAGCGGATTCGAAGTCGAACTCTTCGACCTTCTGGCCGCGCACCACCACGACCCGGGTTTCTTCCGGGTGGGAGGCATCGATGAGCATCTTGTTTGCCATGTTGAACTCTCGACATGGCGATCGAGGGCAGGACCTGAGGCAGGGGCCGCATTGTGGGCGGGTGGGCACGCCGCAGGTGAGGGCGGCGGGCTGAGATTGCGTTCGGAGTGCTGTCGATCGCCATCATGCGCCGCGTTGGGGCGCATACTGGGTTGAATTGGGCCGGCTCGTGGCCGGAAAGGGTGGAGGTCGGGCGTGCGCGGGATGAGACGCGCGATTCGAACGGTGCAGAAACGAAGGTCAGACCTGACTTCGCGTGCGCAACCATTCAACACGGCCCTTTCGTAGATATCGATGAGCCGGAAACCGGCCATCGGCGAGTGGCGACAAGCGTCGCCATTTGGTCCTGTCCGTGAGCCTGTCGAGGGTGACGGGTCTCCTGGAGGATCGGTCAACACAACCGTCTCCTCCGGATCCGCCGTCAGATTCGGCCATGCCGGACGGGATCAAGATCATTACAGAGCGATTGGGGCATTTGGCAAGATCCCGCGTGACTGTGCTATGAACGCAACACTATCTCAGTAAACGTCCGTGCGACGTGAGGTTCCGTTAACCAAAGGCCGACTATCAGTATAGGAAGAACGCGAGAACTCGCAGCAATCACGATGGCCCGTCATCCCCTCATTCGCCTGATCGGCATGTGCCTCATGCTGGCCTGCATGGCCGGAGGGGGTGGCCATGCCCGCGCCGCCGCGGAAGGAGGGAAGGTCGCTTCTCCGGCCATCGCGGCTGCGGTCGCGGTCGAGTCGGACGGCGCGAAGACCCGGTTCAAGGTAACCCTGTCGAAGGCGGTGACCGCCCAGGTCTCCCTGATGGAGCGTCCGGACCGGGTCATCGTCGATCTGCCGGAGGTCGCCTTCCACCTGCCCCAGGAGTCCGGACGCGGCAAGGAAGGGCTGATTGCGTCGTACCGCTACGGTCTCTTTGCTCCGGGTCGCTCCCGGGTGGTGATGGAGCTCACCCAGCCCGCCGTGGTCTCAGGGATGACCACCGCGCCCGATTCCACGGGTGCGGCGACCATCCTGACGATCGAGCTCTCCCGCGCCGAGCGGGAGGAATTCCGCAAGGCGGTGCTCGAAAGCTCTGCCGTGACCAGAGAGGCCTCCGCCGCGCCCGTCGCCCCGGAGACCAAGGATTCGCGGCCTGTCATCGTGATCGATGCCGGTCACGGCGGTATCGATCCGGGGGCGAACGCCTCCTCCGGCAACGTGGTGGAGAAGGACCTCGTGCTGTCCTTCGCCCAGCGGCTGAGGAAGAAGCTCGAGGAGAGCGGACGCTACAAGATCGTCATGACCCGCGATCAGGACGTGTTCGTGTCCCTCGGGGACCGGGTCCGCGCCGCGCGGGCCGCCCAGGCCGACCTGTTCATCTCCGTTCACGCGGATTCGATCTCCGGCGGCCAGGAGGTGAGGGGGCTGACGGTCTATACCGGGTCGGAACGGGCCTCCGATGCCGATTCCGCCCGGCTGGCCGATCGCGAAAACAAGGCGGACGCGGTGGCCGGCGTCGAATCGGGCGAGATGCCGGACGATGTCTCGGACATCCTGATGGAGCTCACCCTGAGGGAGACGCGCGGCTTCTCCCACAGCTTCGCCAGCCGCCTCGTGGGCGAGTTCGACTCGGTGGCGCGCCTCAACAAGAACCCTCACCGGCAGGCCCGCTTCCAGGTGCTGCGGGCGCACGACGTTCCGTCCGTCCTGGTCGAGCTCGGCTACCTGTCGAGCCAGAAGGACCTGGACATGCTGATGTCCGAGGATTGGCGCGCCAAGATGGTCTCCGCCATGTCGGTCGCGGTCGACCGCTTTTTCGCCGCGCGATTCGCCCGCAGGGGCTCTGCCGCAGTTTTACCATAGATAGAGTGTGCATACCCGTAGCGGGGGCGCGATTCATCGGGTAACGAGAATGCGCGTTTCAAGATCTGCTTAAACGGGCGCCACCGGCGCCGTCATGGAACACCTTCGGATGCGCTTCGTCCTACGATTTTTCGGCTTTCTCTTCAGCGTTGGAGCGATCTTCTTCCTGATCGGCGCCGTCGGGCTGGCCTATGGGTTCTGGTTCTATTCGAAGGATCTGCCGGATCACGCCCAGCTCGCCAACTACGAGCCGCCCGTCATGACCCGCATCCATGCGGCGGACGGCAGCCTGATCGCCGAATATGCCCGCGAGCGCCGTCTCTACGTGCCGATCCAGGCTATGCCCAAGGTCGTGATTGGGGCGTTCCTCTCGGCCGAGGACAAGAATTTCTACAAGCATGTGGGCATCGATCCCGAGGGCTTGGTGCGCGCGGTCGTGGTCAATTTGCGGTCCGGCGGGGCCCGGGAGCAGGGCGCGTCCACCATCACCCAGCAGGTCGCCAAGAACTTCCTCGTGGGCAATGAGCGCAGCTACGAGCGCAAGATCCGCGAGGCGCTGATCGCTCTGCGGATGGAATCCACCTTCTCCAAGGACAAGATCCTCGAGCTCTACCTCAACGAGATCTTCCTGGGCACCCTGACCCCCGGGCGCAACCTGCACGGGGTCGCGGCGGCCGCGCTCGACTATTTCGGCAAGTCCATCCACGAGCTGACCATCGCCGAGGCCGCCTATATCGCGGCGCTTCCCAAGGGGCCTAACAACTATCATCCGTTCCGCCAGCGCAAGGCCGCCATCGAGCGCCGGAACTGGGTGATCGAGCGCATGGCCGCCAACGGGTACATCTCGAAGGAGGCCGCCGACGAGGCCCAGAAGGAACCGCTCAACGTCAAGCCGCGGGTGGTCTCCCCGAACAGCATCGCTTCGGGCTACTTCGCCGAGGGCGTGCGCCGCGACATCGCCGAGCGCTATGGCGAGGAGACCCTCTACGAGGGCGGCCTGCTGATCCGGTCCACCCTCGATCCCAAGATGCAGGCCATGGCCCGCAAGGCCCTGGTCGACGGTCTCGTGCGCTTCGACGAGGCGCGCGGATGGCGCGGCGCGCATCAGAAGATCGATCTCGCGGGCCGCGAGTGGGGTCTGGCGCTGGCCGAGGTGCCGGCCCTGGGCGACGTTCAGCCCTGGCGCCTCGCCGTCGTGCTGGAGGTGGCTGGAGGCCGGGCCAAGATCGGCCTTCAGCCCAAGCGCGAGTCCTCCGGTCAGGTCGGCAAGGACCGCGAGACCGGCCTCGTGACGGCCGATGGCGCCAAATGGACCCGCCGGCCCGTCGAGCGGGCCGTCTCGGTGGGCGACGTGGTCTATGTGGAGCCGCTCTCCGACAAGCCGGGCCAGTTCCGCCTGCGCCAGATCCCCGAGATCTCGGGCGCCATCGTGGCCATGGATCCCAACACGGGCCGCGTCCACGCCATGGTGGGCGGCTTCTCCTACGACCAGAGCGAGTTCAACCGGGCCATTCAGGCCATGCGCCAGCCGGGCTCCTCGTTCAAGCCGATCGTCTATGCGACGGCCCTCGACAACGGCTACACGCCCTCGAACCAGATCATGGATTCGCCCTTCGTGCTCGATATGGGGCCCGGGCAGGCGGCCTGGGCGCCCTCGAACTACGACGGGAAGTCGGGCGGTCTGCGCACCCTGCGCTATGGCGTCGAGCATTCCAAGAACCTCATGACGGTGCGCCTCGCCAACGAGGTCGGCATGCCGGCCATCTCGGAATATGCCCGTCGCTTCGGGGTCTATGACGACCTGCTGCCGCTGCTCTCCATGTCGCTCGGCGCCGGCGAGACCACGGTCATGCGCATGACGGCGGCCTATTCCATGTTCGCCAATGGCGGCCGCCGCATCAAGCCGACCCTGATCGACCAGATCCAGGATCGCAACGGCCGGACCATCTACCGCCACGACGACCGCAAATGCACCAGCTGCGATGCGGACAAGTGGGACGGCGGCGCGGCGCCCAAGCTGACCGACACCCGGGAGCAGGTCCTCGACCCGCTGACCGCCTACCAGATCACCTCGATCCTCGAAGGCGTGGTCCAGCGCGGCACGGCCCAGACGGTCAAGGCGGTCGGCAAGCCGCTCGCCGGAAAGACGGGCACCACCAATGACGCCAAGGACGTGTGGTTCGTCGGCTTCTCGCCCGACCTCGCCGTCGGCGTGTTCCTCGGCTACGACCAGCCCAAATCCCTCGGCAATGCGGCGACGGCGGGCCAGTACGCCGCCCCGGTCTTCCGCGACTTCATGCAGCTGGCGCTCAAGGACAAGCCGGCGACGCCGTTCCGCGTTCCTCCCGGCATCAAGCTGATCCGCGTCAACGCCGCCACCGGCACCCGCGCGGGCGGCGAGGGCGGCGGGACGATCCTCGAGGCCTTCAAGCCCGGCCAGTCGCCGCCGGAATACGTGCCGCCGGAGCCTGACGAGGTTCCGCAGGCCGAATATGCGCCCGCGCCTCCTCCGGGAGCGCCCAGGCAGGCGGGCGCGGGCCCCAGCGGATTGTACTGAGCCGTTGTACTGAGCCGTTGCACTGAGCCGCTTGGCCACCATATGGAAGCGGCCCTCCACCGAGCGAGAACGGATTGCTCCCGGCCGGTTTTCCGGTCGCGGAGCAATCCCTTGCCGTGTGGGGAAGTTCCTTTGACACCCGGCGGCGCTCCCCTTAAGACGCCCCTATCAGAAGAGACGGACAGCGAAGAGAAGATGCGCGCCGAAATCCAACATCTCGTAGAAGAGACCAAGCAGTCAGTCGGGCTGCTGAGGAGGCATCTTTGACTGGGATACTGCCCAGCGACGCCTCGCGGAACTGAACGCCCAGGCCGAGGACCCCAACCTCTGGAACGATGCGGACGCCGCGCAGAAGATCATGCGCGAGCGCACGTCCCTCGAGGACCAGATCGCGGCCGTGAAGCGCCTCGAGCAGGAGCTCGAGGATGCCATCACGCTGATCGAGCTCGGCGAGGCCGAGGAGGACGAAGCCACGATCCGGGAAGGCGAGGAGACCATCCGTAACCTCCAGGCGGAGGCAGCGCGCCGCCAGGTCGAGACCCTGCTCTCGGGAGAGGCCGATGCGAATGACACGTATGTGGAAGTCCATTCCGGCGCCGGCGGCACGGAAAGCCAGGACTGGGCCAACATGCTCCAGCGCATGTATGCCCGCTGGGCCGAGCGCCGGAAGTACAAGGTCGAGCTCCTCGAGATCACCGACGGCGAAGAGGCCGGCATCAAGAGCGCCACGCTCCTGATCAAGGGCCACAACGCCTATGGCTGGCTCAAGACCGAATCCGGCGTGCACCGCCTGGTGCGCATCTCGCCCTACGATTCGAACGCCCGCCGCCACACGAGCTTCGCGTCCGTGTGGGTCTATCCGGTGGTGGACGACCGCATCAACATCGAGATCAAGGAATCCGACTGCCGGATCGACACGTTCCGCTCCTCGGGCGCCGGCGGCCAGCACGTGAACACCACGGACTCGGCGGTGCGCATCACGCACATTCCGAGCGGCATCGTCGTGGCCTGCCAGCAGGAGCGCTCCCAGCACAAGAACCGGGCGACGGCCTGGAACATGCTGCGCGCGCGTCTCTACGAGGCCGAGCTGAAGAAGCGCGAGGAGAAGGCCAACGCCGAGGCCGCGGCCAAGACGGATATCGGCTGGGGCCACCAGATCCGATCCTACGTGCTGCAGCCCTACCAGATGGTGAAGGACCTGCGCACGGGCACCCAGTCGACGAGCCCGCAGGACGTGCTCGACGGCGACCTCGATCCCTTCATGGAAGCCTCGCTCGCCCAGCGCGTCTATGGCGGCGACGCGGAGGTCGAGGATATCGATTAGGCACCTGTGACCGGCGGGCCGGCGCTCTTGCCGGCGCTCTTGTCAGATCATGGCAGAGCGGCTCGCCTCTGGGCGCGAAACCGGTTTCCGTTCAGACGACGTAAAAGTCCGATGCGCTCAGGTGCATTGCCGAATCGTGCCAGTTCCTCGTGAACCGCGCGAAAAGGACCTTTTCTGCGGCGCCCGATCCATCCGGATCGAAGTAGAGTTGGTTGCTCTCATCGTCCAAGACGATGTAGCCCCTGGCGTCCGGAGTGTCGTATTCCGAGAAATTCTGCGGACTGAGTTGCCCGAGCGGGAGTGTCGTGAAGACGGCCGAGGACAGATAGATCGAATCGTCCTCTTCGAGTTCGATGATCTTGTCGACATTCCCGATGTGGTCGAGGGGGGAATCGAAAACGAACACGTCTTCGCCGTCACCGCCATACAGAGTATCATTCCCTGTCCCACCGTTGAGAGTGTCGGCACCGTCGTGGCCGAGCAGGCGGTCGTTGCCGCCGCGCCCCTGAATGACGTCCTTGACGCCTGTCCCGTGAACCCTGTCCCCGATGTCCTTGCCGATCTGGGTCAGTGTTTCCGTACGCTTGTTCCACGACCACGCCGCAACATGTTTTGCATCGGCTTTGGACGACCCGTAGATTTCCCTGATGGCGAGCTTGTCCAACGGGCCCAGCTTGGTCGGATAAACCGTGCTGTCGCCGTTGTCGTAGCTCATGACGGTGTTCTTCGAATGGTCGTCCGCGTCGCTGAGCTTTTTTCTGTTGAACGGAGACGTGTGGAACGGGTGCTTCAGCCCAAGGGCATGGCCGATCTCGTGGAGGAGAACATAGGTCTGGTAGGACGTGTTCTTCAGATCTTCCTTGTACTGCGTATTGAAATGCACCCCGCCGGCATCGAAAGCGCGTTCCAGAGCTGCACCTGGATCGACGTCATCGACATTGTAGAGTTCGGGAAATCCGGCATACGCGACTACGGTGCTGTCGAAATAGGAGGTATACCATCCGAACGTTATCTCCGCATTGCCGCTCTTCGTCTCGAGGAAGCGAATGCCGCAAGCGTCACCCCACTGCTTGAGGGCATAGCGGGCTAGCTTCTGATCGGTGGCATTGAAGCGCTTCTCGCCCCAGTCCGGCACGAACGAGTAGGTGAGGAAGATCGGACACCTCTGCGGGGCGAGGGTTGGCTCAGAGTTCCAGTTGTAGCCACCCAGAATGGCTTTGTAGTCCGGCATTATGCAACGCTGCCCCTCACCCCGAGATGAAACATTAAAACATCAAAGACCTCGCCACGCAACAAGGGAAGGGGCTGTCAGCGCAAGGCTTTCGCTTCGGCCAGCACCTCTTGCGCATGGCCCGTCACCTTCACCTTGTTCCAGACCTGGGCGACGTTGCCCGCACGGTCGATCAGGACGGTCGTGCGCTCCACGCCCATGTATCTGCGCCCGTACATGCACTTCTCGACCCAGACCCCATAGGCTTCCAGCATGGTTTTGGCCTCGTCCGACGCGAGCGGGAAGGCGAGGCCGTACTTGGCACGGAACCGGTCGTGGCTCTTCAGGGAGTCCGGCGAGACGCCGACGATCTCCGTATCGGTGGCGGCGAAATCCGCCTTGAGTGCCTGAAAGGCCTGAGCCTCCAGGGTGCAGCCGCTGGTATCGTCTTTGGGGTAGAAATAGAGCACGACCTTGCGGCCCTTCAGGCTCTCCAGGCTGATCTGTCGACCATCTGTCGCAGGCAGGGAGAAGGCCGGGGCTCGAGATCCGATGATAAGAGACATGGGTCGCCTTCCTTTTGGCGGAATGTACTGTTTGGAAACCTCTGGTGTGCACGACTGACGGGGACGGTCGCGGGAGGCACCTGAGACGGTTAAGGTCTTTACTCTGATTCCCTGACAAGCGCCCGAGCGCAAGAACCGGATTGCCCTACGTCACAAGAATGAAGCTGCCATTCCGCCCTACGTTGTCCCGGCGAGACCCGGTCAAACGGAGCCTTTTCAAGCGCGTTCTTCGTGGCACTCTCTATGTGAAGCTCGGCCTTGTCGTCTTCGTGGCGGTTGCCATGGGTCTGCTTTACCTGCGTCTCTCCGCGGCTCCCATGAGCTTCGGGAGCCTGCCGGAACGGGTCGCGGGGGCCCTGGCGGCCCGCATTGGGCCAGGCTGGGACGTAACGCTACGGAATACTGCCATCGAGCTTCATGACGGCTCGCCGGCCCTGAGGGCGAACGGCCTCGATATTCGGGCGCCCGGCGGCGACCTCGTGCTGCGGGCGCCTTATGCGATCTTCAGCGTCGACCTCATGTCTCTGCTGACCGCCAACCTTCAGCCCAGGGCCATCGAGGTGCGGGACCTGCAGTTGCGTGTCCTGGTCAACCGGGACGGCTCGCTCGCCTTCTCGCCCGTGCAGGCCGGCGAGGTCGAGGCGGGTCCGCCGCCGGTCCCGTCGGAGCCGTCCAAGGAAGCGGCGGCCTCCCTGGCCCGCGATTCCGATGGACCGTCCCCCGTCTCGGGTGTGGTCGGCTCGCTGCTCGACCTCATCGTCGGCCCGGGGAGCGTCCTCAACGCGCTCGGCCAGGCCGAGCTGACCAATGCCCGCCTCGTCTTCGTCGACGCGGACGGCCGCGAACGGGCGCGGTTCCAGCGCGTGGACGCGGCTTTCGACCGGACTGCGAGCGGCGGACGGCGGTTCGCCGCGACCGTCGAAGGTGATCAGGGACCCTGGCAACTCGACGGCGACGCCGTCGTGGAGGGCGATGGCGCCTACCGGGCCGGGGTGGTCGCCAAGGAAGTGCCGATCAAGGACATCGTGCTGCTCGCCGGCGCCTCCGAACTGCCGGCGACCACGGATCTCGAATTCTCCGGCCGTTTCGACATTGCCTATGCGCAGGGGCGCATCACCGAGTTGAGGACAAGGCTCGAGAGCAATGCCGGCACGTTCCAGATCGAAGACAAGGACACCTCGCCCTTCCCGGTGGAACGCGCGACCATCGCGGCTCAATGGAACGAGGCCGAGAAGGCGCTCGACCTGCAGGAACTCTCCCTGAAGGGCGGCGACACGAAGCTGCTCCTGCAGGGGCGTTTCGCGACACCCGTCTCGGGCAAGCCCTGGCGCCTGTCGCTCGGCGGTCGCGATCTCGTCTGGTCCGGTGCGGCGGCCGGAGACCGGCCCCTCCAGGTCGGCGAGTTCTCCGCCGATCTCTCCGGGCCGGACGGGGTCCGGATCAACAGCCTGACGCTGAAGGGACCGGAGCTCTCGGCTCGGATCAGCGGCCTTATCGGGGCCACGGCGGATCCGAAGGGGCTCCATCTGGATGTGCGGGCCGAGAAGACGAACATCCGTTCGGCTCTTCGCATCTGGCCCGAGGCCGTTGCGCCTCCGGTCCGCCGGTTCCTCGTGTCCAACCTGAAGGCGGGCCGGCTGGACGCCATCGATCTCAAGGTCGCGATGACCGGGGCCGATATCGAGAAGGCGGTCACAGGCGGCCCGACGCCGGACGATTCCCTGAAGATCGACTTCACGATCTCCGATGGCGTTCTTCAGGTGGCGGACGGCCTGCCGCCCATCTCGGGCATGAACGTCACCGGCCATGTGACGGGCCGCAAGGTCGCCGTCCGTGCATCCTCCGGGCTCGTCCAGATGACGGGCAACCATGCGCTGGATGCCTCCGACGGCGCGTTCATCCTGGACGATTACTGGGACGATCAGGGGCTGGCCCGCATCGATTTCCGCCTGACGGGCGGTGCCGACGGGCTCGGAGCGCTGCTGCTGGAGCCTCAGATCAAGGAAATCGCCGGGTTCAACATCGATCCCGCCACCATGAAGGGCAGGACGGACCTGCGGGTCGGAATCGGCCTTCCCGTCAGCCATATCCCGGCCTTCGCCGACCTGCCGCTGAAGGTCACGGGACTCGTCAGCGACTTCGCCGTCGACAAGTTCTTCGGCAAGGATCGTCTCGAAGGCGCCAATCTGACGATCGCCTACGACCGGGGCGACCTCGTCGTCAAAGGCGACGGCAAGCTGGCCGGAAGCGCGGCCGTGATCGATCTGCAGAAGAACCGGCAGGGCGGCCAGGCGAGCGTGGCGTTCTCCCTCGACGAGGCGGCACGCGGCAGGCGAGGGCTCTCCTTCGGCTCCCAGCTGACCGGAACGGTCGGGCTCAAGGCAAGCCTCCCTCTCGGGGCTTCGGCTCCATCGACCATCCTGGTCGAAGCCGATCTTGCCAAGGCCGCCGTGGATCAGCTGATCCCCGGTTGGGTGAAGCCGGCCGGACGGCCCGGAAAGCTGACGTTCACCTTCGTCGAAGGACCGACCGACGAGATCAGGGATCTGCAGCTCGACAGCGGCACCGTCCAGCTGAAGGGCAATGCGACGCTCTCGGCCGAAGGAAGCCTGGAGAAGGCCGAGCTTTCGACCTTCAAGCTCTCGCCCGGCGATGACATGCGCGCGCAGATCGAACGCTCCGGCAATGTCTACAAGGTCGCGATCCGCGGCAATGTGGGCGATGCCCGCCCGTTCCTGAAGGGTGGCGCGGCGGGCTCCGCCACCCCGGGCCCGTCGGGGCGGAATGGGGCCGGGCAGAAGGACAGCAAGGACTTCGACCTCGACCTGAACCTCAACATCCTGACCGGCTACAACGAGGAGGCGATCACCAACGCGGTGATCAAGGCATCGGTGCGCAAGGACAACCTGCGCCAGCTCGACATGAAGGGACGCCTCGGCGCGACCGACATCATCGGACGGACCCTGCCGGATCCCGGCGGCCCGGTGGTGATCCTCCAGGCGCAGGATGCGGGTTCGCTTCTGCGCTTCACCGACGTCTACCGGCGCATGTCCGGCGGCGACCTCATCCTCCAGCTCGCCACGGGCGACGGTCCGCAGGCCGGCCATGTGATCCTGCACTCGTTCGCTCTGGTCAACGAGCCCGCCCTTCGCCGGATCATTCCCACTCAGACTCAGATCATCGCCGGTCAGGATCGGGCCGGCAACCCGCAGAACGTCCGGGTGGATGTGAACGAGGTGCAGTTCACCAAGGCCCGGCTCGAATTCACCCGCAATGCCGGCCGGCTCGACTTCAAGGATGCCGCGATCTGGGGCAACCAGATCGGATTCACCCTGGGTGGCTTCATCGATTACGCCCGCGACCGGCTCGACATCGCTGGTACCTTCGTGCCGGCGTACGGCCTCAACAACGTGTTCGCCCAGGTCCCGCTCTTCGGGCCGCTCTTGGGCGGCGGCCAGAACGAGGGGCTGTTCGCGGTCAATTTCCGCCTCAACGGCCAGGCCAGCGCTCCGTCCCTGACGGTCAACCCTCTGTCGGCCGTCGCGCCGGGCTTCCTGCGCAAGCTCTTCGGCGTGGGGGCGAATGTGGAACCGCAGACAGGGTCCCTGCCGACGGTTCCGGAACGCTGATCGTCGCGGCTTTCGGCGGAACACTCCGCCGGAAGGCGCGCGAATGTCTTGCCAAAAGAGACCTCTGCCCGTCACGGCCCCTGGATCGGCCTAGGCGGCGGAGCTCGTGTCGCGCTGCATCGCTGCGGCGATCAGGTCGAAATCGCGCTCGCTGATCGACAGCAGCCCGAATCTGAGCCGGTACCCCCAGTTCGGTCGCCCGGCCGTGAAGTCGAGGCTGCCCAGCAGCGGATGGATCGGTGCGTCCCGGGCCTCGGCCCAGACCACGTCCCGGCGATAGGGGCTAAAGCCGCCCCCCATGTCGAACCGGTAGGTCTCCTTTCCATGGACGGTCCCGATCGCCGTGAATGCCTGCAGCCGTTCACGGCCGCCGAAGGTCAGGGTCGGTGAGTAATAGATGATCCCGTCGTCGGGCTTGATCCTCCGCAAGGGGGCGGCTTTGCCGTGACACACCTGCATGAAGCCTTCTGACCGTCCCCGCCGGACATGCTCGGCGGAGGCGATCGCCATCCAGAAGCTCGTCATGATGTCCCTTTCCTATCGGGCCGCCGGAGCGAAGACGCGCAGGCGATGATTGTCCGGGTCGAGGGCGACGAAGGTTCGGCCGAAATCCATGACGGTCGGCTCCTGAAGGATCGATAGACCGCGGGCCTTCCAGGCCGCGCATGCCGCGTCGACGTCCCCGTCCCTTTCGACCGGGAAGGCGAGTTCGGTGCCACCGCCCGGCGCTGCCGCCGCGGGCTGAACCGTGTGCCGCGACCACAGGCCGAGCATCAGGCCGGACCCGAGGGCGAACAGGACGAAGGTCGGCGAGGCCTCGACAGGCTTGCGCTGAAGCAGCTCGCCGTAGAAGTCGGCGCTGGCGGCAGGGCTGTCCACGTAGAGGAGGATGAAGTTGGGGGTCGGCACGTCTGGTCTCCGTTGGATGCAACGCGGAGAACCCTAGGACACCATGCTGTCAGATTCCGGCAGCAGTGATCAGGCCGGGGCCGGGATGCCCTCGGCGGCCCGCCAATCCTTCAGAAGGGCATGGCGCCGGCGCGGGTAGCGGATCTGCGTGGGCGTCAGGCTTGCAATCCGGTCGGTGCGGAAGTGCCGGAAGCCTTGCCTCAGCTCGCACCAGGCAACGACGGCTCGCACCTGGTCGAAATAGCCCAGGGCCACGGGCCAGATCGTCCGCTCGGTGGCGTTGCCGGCGCCGTCCTTGTAGCGGATCAGGAGCTTGCGCTCCGACCGGATCGATGTCCTGATCGCCGCGACGTCCACGATGTCTTCGGCGATCGGCTGGCCGGGACCGACAAGGAGAGGCGGGGCATCGAGGCTGCGGCGCAGATCGTCCGGAAGGACCGCGGCGATCTTGGCGAGCGCATTGTGGGCCGCGGCCGCCAAGGGGCCGTCGGCCCGTTCGGCAACCCATCGGGACCCCAGGACGAGCGCCTCGATCTCGTCATCGGAGAACATCAGCGGGGGCAGCATGTAGCCGGGTTTGAGGATATAGCCGATCCCCGGCTCGCCTTCGATGCTGGCCCCCTGTGCCTGCAGGCTGGCGATGTCCCGGTAGAGCGTCCGGAGGCTGACGCCGAGGTCCTGCGCGAGGGACCTCCCGCTCACCGGGCGCCGGTGGCGACGCAGCGTTTGCAGGAGTTCGAGCAGGCGCTCCGAGCGGGTCAAGACGGGGCCCTCATGAGCAGACGCCATTCTCTGGCAGGTTCGACGGACGTTGCCTACCCCGAGGCGGACCCGGAGGCGAGCATCCCGGCTCGGGTCCGGCGCCGCCTCGCGCGACCGGGGGGCGATCGATCAGACGGCGCGCAGGAGCACGTGCTTCTTCTTGCCGAAGGACAGCTTGATCACGCCCTCCGCGGTCACGTCCGAAAGGCCCAGGGTGCCGCGCTCGTCCGAGACGGTCTGGTCGTTCACCCTCAGGCCGCCGCTCTTCACCTGCCGGCGCGCCTCGCTCGAGGAGGGCACGAGCTTGGCGTAATCGGGCCCGAAGGCAGCCAGGACGCCGAGGCCCGCCTCGAGCAGCCGGGTCTCGATCTCGACCGTCGGCAGGGTCTCGGCCAGCGCGCCCTGCTCGAAGGTCTTGCGCGCGGTTTCGGCCGCCAGATCCGCCGCCTCGCGGCCGTGGAGGAGGGCCGTCGCTTCCGTTGCGAGAACCTTCTTCGCCTCATTGATGTCGGCGCCCTGAAGGGCCTCGAGCCGTGCGATCTCGTCCATCGGCAGGATGGTGAAGAGCTTCAGGAAGCGGGCGACGTCGGCGTCCTCGGTGTTGCGCCAGAACTGCCAGTAATCGTACGGGCTCAGCATGTCGGCGTTGAGCCAGACGGCCCCGGACGCGGTCTTGCCCATCTTGGCGCCCGAAGCGGTCGTCAGGAGCGGGCAGGTGACGGCGTAGAGCTGCGGCGTGCCGAGACGGCGGCCGAGATCGATGCCGTTGACGATGTTGCCCCACTGGTCCGAGCCGCCCATCTGCAGCACGCAGCCGTACCGCCTGTTGAGCTCCACGAAGTCGTAGGCCTGGAGGATCATGTAATTGAACTCCAG
Organism: Microvirga yunnanensis; assembly: GCF_025460875.1. Taxonomy (NCBI): domain Bacteria; kingdom Pseudomonadati; phylum Pseudomonadota; class Alphaproteobacteria; order Hyphomicrobiales; family Methylobacteriaceae; genus Microvirga; species Microvirga yunnanensis. The sequence continues at coordinate 15,099 of NZ_JAMXFI010000075.1, read as the reverse complement.
GAACGACAGCTCGTGCTCGCGGTCGAGGCGCAGCTTCACGCTGTCGAAAGACAGCATCCGGTTGACCGAGAAGTGCCGGCCCACGTCGCGCAGGAATTCGATGTAGTTGAGCTTGGTCAGCCATTCGGCATTGTCCGCCATCATGGCGTCGGTCTTGCCCTCGCCGAAGCTGATGAAGCGGGAAAAGACCGTCCTGATGCTCTCCTTGTTGGCCTCGATCTGCTCGACGGTGAGGAGCTTACGGCTCTCGTCCTTGCCGGACGGATCGCCCACCCGCGTGGTGCCGCCGCCCATGAGGGTAATGGGCTTGCCGGCCCCGGTCTTCTGGAGCCAGTGCAGCATCATGATCGACAGCAGGTGCCCCACATGGAGCGACGGGCCCGTGCAGTCATAGCCCACATAGGTGGTCAGCCGGTTCTCGAGCGCAGCCGCGTCGATCCCCTCGAAATCGGAGGTCTGGTGAATGAAGCCCCGCTCGGTGAGCACCTTCAGGAATTCGGAACGTGGCGCGTTCATCGCGTTTCTCTTTGCTGTTCGGTGAGCGGAACCGCGTCAGGCGGCCTCTTCGGTGGTGCCGAGGCGCTTGTCGAGATACTCGTCCACGGCCACCATCAGCTCGTCCACGCGGCCGTCGAAGAAGTGGTTGGCGCCGTCGATCACCGCGTGCTCGAGCTTCACGCCCTTCTGCGTCTTCACCTTCTCGATCACGCTGACCACGTCCTTCACCGGTGCGACCCGGTCCTCCGAGCCGTGAACGAACAGGCCGGAGGACGGGCAGGGGGCGAGGAACGAGAAGTCGTAGCGGTTCGCCATGGCGGCGATCGAGATGAAGCCCTCGATCTCCGGGCGGCGCATGAGAAGCTGCATGCCGATCCAGGCGCCGAAGGAGACGCCGGCGATCCAGCAGGCGCGGGCGTCCGGGTTCATGGCCTGGGCCCAATCGAGAGCCGCGGCGGCGTCGGAGAGTTCGCCCTGGCCGTGATCGAAGGCGCCTTGGCTGCGGCCGACGCCGCGGAAGTTGAACCGCAGCACCGAGAAGCCGCGCTTCACGAAGTCATAGTACAGGTTGTAGACGATCTGGTTGTTCATCGTCCCGCCGAATTGCGGGTGCGGGTGCAGGATGATGGCGATGGGCGCGCCCTTCTCCTTGGCAGGCTGGTAACGTCCCTCGATGCGACCGGCAGGACCCGTGAAGATGACTTCAGGCATGTACGCGAACCTCTTGAGCGCCCCTCCATCAGGAGGGGGAAAACAGCGGGCGACCTTGACTCCAGGCCGCGGTTCCTCATAAAAGAACCCTTAGAACTATTCTAAATTGTTCCAATGTTTCATGGGCCCGGCAGCGAGGGCCATGGGGAGAAACCTGGGACAGATGTGGTTGCGGTGCTTTAGCACGGCAACCAGGGTCGATTGCAAGAATTTCGTGAGGCTCCAAGCAGCTATGGCTTCCGGCCAGCGCACATATCTGGACCACAACGCGACCTCGCCCGTACGGCCTGAGGTGGCCGAGGCGGTCCTGCGCGCGCTCCAGCTTCCGGGGAATGCCTCGTCGGTCCATGCGGAGGGGCGTGCCGCCCGGGCCGAGATCGAGAAAGCCCGCGAAACGGTCGCGGGCCTTGTCGGCGCCAAGGCGAAGAACGTCGTCTTCACGAGCGGCGGGACCGAGGCGGCCAATCTCGTCCTGACCCCGGGCCTGCGCCGTTTGGGGCAGGACGGGGCGAAGAGGCTCCTGGTCGGCGCGGCTGAACATCCTTGCGTGCTCAACGGCCACCGCTTCCCGGTCGAGGTGGTGGAAACCATCCCGGTCGACCGGCACGGCGTCCTTGATCTGGCCTGGCTCCGGGCCCACCTGGAGAAGGCGGGCGACGGGCGGGTTCTCGTGTCGGTCCAGCTTGCCAACAACGAGACCGGCGTGGTGCAGCCCGTGGCCGAGGCGGCCCGGCTGGTCCACGACCATGGCGGACTGATCCACACCGATGCGGTTCAGGCGGCCGGCAAGGTCCGGGTCGACCTGGTCGAGCTGGGCGTCGATGCGATGACGCTCTCCGGGCACAAGATCGGCGGTCCCAAGGGGATCGGAGCGGTGATTCTGGCCTCGGACCAGGTGGAGGTCGCCGAACGGCTGATCCGTGGCGGCGGCCAGGAGAAGGGTTTCCGGGCCGGCACCGAGAACGTGGCGGCCATCGCGGGCTTCGGCGCTGCGGCCGAGCTGGCGCTGGCGAGCCTCGAGCAGGAAACCCGGCGGCTGCGGGAGCTGCGGGACGAGGCCGAGGCGCAGGTCCGGCGGATCGCCCCCGACGCACTTGTTGTGTCTTCCGCTGCGGAAAGGTTGCCTAATACCTTGGCCTTTGCCATACCCGGCCTCAGGGCCGAGACGGCGCTGATCGCCTTCGATCTGGCAGGCGTGGCCCTGTCCTCCGGCTCGGCCTGCTCGTCCGGAAAGGTCAAGCGATCGCATGTGCTGGACGCCATGGGCGTCGAGCCCGCCCTGGCCGAGGGCGTTTTGCGCGTGAGTTTGGGGTGGACGACCACACAAGAGGACGTGATCCGCTTCGCGGAGGCGTGCGAAAGGGTGGTGGGCACCTTATATAAGCGGAAGGCGAGCGCGGCCTGACGGGCCGGTTCGGTTTCCATGTCATCAACCCGCGGCCATTGAAGCCGTGAGCGGTGGGAGAGACGAATGCCTGCAGTGCAGGAAACGATCGATCAGGTTCGTCTGATCGACGTCGATCAGTACAAGTACGGCTTCGAGACCGAAGTCGAGATGGAAAAGGCCCCGAAGGGCCTCTCCGAGGACGTGATCCGCTTCATCTCGGGCAAGAAGGGCGAGCCGGAGTGGATGCTCCAGTGGCGGCTCGACGCCTACAAGCGCTGGCTCACCATGAAGGAGCCGAACTGGGCGCGGGTCTCGTACGACAAGATCGACTACAACGACATCTACTACTATGCGGCCCCGAAGAAGAACCCGGCGCCGAAGTCCCTGGACGAGGTCGATCCGGAGATCCTCAAGACCTACGAGAAGCTCGGCATTCCCCTGCGCGAGCAGGAGATCCTGGCCGGCGTCGAGCCGACGAACCGGGTCGCCGTGGACGCGGTGTTCGACAGCGTGTCGGTCGCCACGACCTTCAAGGCGGAACTGGCCAAGGCGGGCGTGATCTTCATGCCGATCTCCGAGGCGATCCGGGAGTATCCGGACCTCGTGCGCCAGTATCTCGGCTCGGTCGTGCCGGTGACGGACAACTTCTTCGCCACCCTGAACTCGGCCGTCTTCACGGACGGTTCGTTCGTCTACATCCCGCCGGGCGTGCGCTGCCCGATGGAGCTGTCGACCTATTTCCGCATCAACGAGAAGAACACGGGCCAGTTCGAGCGGACGCTGATCATCGCCGACAAGGGCTCCTATGTCTCGTATCTCGAGGGCTGCACGGCTCCGAAGCGCGACGAGAACCAGCTCCACGCCGCCGTGGTCGAGCTGATCGCCCTCGACGATGCCGAGATCAAGTACTCGACGGTCCAGAACTGGTATCCGGGCGACGCCGAAGGCCGGGGCGGCATCTACAACTTCGTGACGAAGCGTGGCGATTGCCGCGGCCGGAACTCGGTCATCACCTGGACGCAGGTCGAGACCGGCTCCGCGATCACCTGGAAGTATCCGTCCTGCATCCTGCGCGGCGACAACTCGCGCGGCGAGTTCTACTCGATCGCCGTGTCGAACGGGAAGCAGCAGGTCGATTCCGGCACCAAGATGATCCATCTGGGCAAGAACACCACGAGCCGGATCATCTCGAAGGGCATCGCGGCGGGCAAGTCCGAGAACACCTATCGCGGCCTCGTGTCGGCTCACCGCAAGGCGACCGGCGCGCGCAACTTCACGAACTGCGACTCGCTCCTCATCGGAAACCAGTGCGGTGCGCACACGGTGCCCTACATCGAGTCGAAGAACGCCTCCGCGGTGTTCGAGCACGAGGCGACGACATCGAAGATCTCCGAGGATCAGATGTTCTACTGCCAGCAGCGCGGCCTCTCGGAAGAGGAGGCGACGGCGCTCATCGTGAACGGCTTCGTGAAGGACGTGCTGCAGCAGCTCCCCATGGAGTTCGCTGTCGAGGCGCAGAAGCTGATCTCGATCTCGCTGGAAGGCTCGGTCGGTTAATTCAGGAAACGGGACGTTGATGCCGAGGGCGGAAGCCCGGGCGCGACGCGAACGCTTCAAAGCCCGTCATGGCCGGACCGGATCCGGCCATCCACGCGCAAACAACGGAATACTCAAATGCTCGAAATCAAGAACCTGGTCGTCCAGATCGAGGACAAGCGCATTCTCAACGGCCTCAACCTCACCGTGAACAAGGGTGAGGTGGCTGCCATCATGGGGCCGAACGGCTCGGGCAAGTCGACGCTCTCCTACGTGATCGCCGGCAAGGAGGATTACGAGATCCTCGACGGCGAGATCCTGCTCGACGGCCAGAACCTTCTGGAGATGGAGCCGGACCAGCGCGCCTCTGCGGGCGTGTTCCTGGCTTTCCAGTACCCGCTGGAGATCCCCGGCGTCGCCTCGATGACGTTCCTGAAGGCCGCCCTCAACGCCCAACGCAAGGCGCGCGGCGAGGAGGAGCTGACCACGCCGGACTTCATCAAGCGCGTCAACGCCGCCGCCCAGCAGCTCGAAATCCCCAAGGACATGCTCAAGCGCGCCCTCAACGTCGGATTCTCCGGCGGCGAGAAGAAGCGCATGGAGATCCTGCAGATGGCGCTCCTCCAGCCGTCCTTCTGCATCCTGGACGAGACCGATTCCGGCCTCGACATCGACGCGCTGCGCATCGTGTCCGAGGGCGTGAACGCGCTCCGCTCGCCCGACCGTGCCTTCCTGGTCATCACCCACTACCAGCGCCTCCTGAACCACATCGTGCCGGACACCGTCCATGTGATGCATGCAGGGCGCATCGTGAAGTCGGGCGGCAAGGAGCTCGCGCTCGAGCTCGAGGCGAACGGCTACGCCGACTACCGCGAAACCGAGGCCGCGTAACATGGCTGACGTCACTCTCATGAAGACGCCCGCGGAAACCGCGCTGGCGCAGGCCTTCGAGAGCGCCAAGACGACGCTTCCCGGCACCGGTGAGTCGCGGGCTCAGGCCTTCGAGCAGTTCAATTCGCGCGGTCTTCCGCACCGCCGGGTCGAGGAGTTCAAGTACACCGATCTGCGGACGCTCCTGCGCGAGGTCGCGCCCTTCGCCGGCGCGCCGTCGGCCGACCAGGCGAGGTCCGCTCTCGAGGGCGCGAAGGCGCTCAAGGGAGTCGAGGCTCTGCAGGTCCCGTTCGTGAACGGCCACTTCGTTCGCGACGCGGTGGATTTCCACGGCCTGCCGGAGAACGTCGAGATCGTGCCGATGGCCGAAGCGCTGGCGAACGGCCACGACTGGCTCGCGCATCTGAGCCCCGTGCCCTGGGCGAACGACAACCCGGTCTATCAGCTCAATACGTCCTTCATGGCCGACGGGGTGATGATCCGGATCGCCGGTCCGGTCGCGACCCCGCTTCACCTCCGCTTCGTGACGGCGGCGAGCTCGGCCGTCGCCACGGCGACCCGCGTTCTCGTGGTCGTGGAGGAGGGCGCGTCCGTGACCCTTCTCGAGACGCACGAGAGCACCGACGGGGCCAACCATCAGCCGAACGACGTGGTCGAGCTGATCGCGGGCGACCGCACCAACGTTCAGCACGTGCGCGTCAACGCCGAGGGCGACAAGGCACTGGCTCTGTCCACACTGGCGGCCAAGATCGGCGGCGACGCCATCTTCAACAGCATCAACGTGGTGGCGGGTGCCGCGACCTCGCGGCACCAGGTCTTCGCCGTTCTGAACGGTGAGAACACGAACATGCGCGTCAACGGTGCGACGATGCTGAAGGGTTCCCAGCACGGCGACTCGACCCTGGTGGTCGAGCACGGCGCTCCCCATTGCGAAAGCCGGGAGCTGTTCAAGACCGTGATCGACAACGAGGCGACCGGGGTCTTCCAGGGCAAGATCATCGTTCCGCATCATGCCCAGAAGACCGACGGCCGCATGATGTCGGCGGCGCTCCTCCTCGAGGAGGGCGGCTCCATGAACAACAAGCCGGAGCTCGAGATCTTCGCCGACGACGTGCAGTGCGCCCATGGCGCCACCTGCGGCCAGCTCGACGAGGACCTCCTGTTCTACCTCATGGCCCGCGGTCTGCCGAAGAAGGAGGCCGAAAGCCTCCTGGTTCAGGCCTTCCTGGGCGAGGCGCTGGAGTTCGTCGAGAACGAGACCGCCCGCGAGGCTCTCGTCGAGACGGTCGAGAGCTGGCTGAAGGCTCGGGCGTAAAGGAACTCAACGCGTCATGGCCGGCCTCGTGCCGGCCATCCCGATCCGGTGGGGCACAGCGCATCTCATCGTCGGGGTCACCGGCACAAGGCCGGCGATGACGGTGGTGGAGAGAAACTGGCAATGAACGCACCTGTGAAGCCCTATGACGTCGAAGCGATCCGGGCGGAGTTCCCGATCCTGGCGCAAGAGGTCTACGGCAAGCCGCTGGTCTACCTGGACAACGCCGCGTCGGCCCAGAAGCCGCGCGCGGTGATCGACGCCATGGTCAACACGATGCAGACCGGCTACGCCAACGTTCATCGCGGTCTCCATCACATGGCCAACGTGGCGACCGAGGGTTTCGAGCGCGCGCGTGAGACCGTGCGGGAATTCCTCAACGCCGAGTCCGTCGATGAAATCGTCTTCACCAAGTCGGCCACGGAAGCCTACAACCTGGTGGCGGATTCGTTCGGGCGCCTCGGCATCGGGGAAGGCGACGAGATCATCCTGTCGATCATGGAGCACCACTCCAACATCGTTCCCTGGCACTTCCTGCGGGAGCGGAAGGGGGCGGTGATCAAGTGGGCGCCGGTGGACGACGAGGGCAACTTCCTCGTCGAGGAGTTCGAGAAGCTTTTCACGCCGCGGACCAAGATCGTCGCCATTACCCACATGTCGAACGTCCTGGGCACCGTGACGCCCGCGAAGGAGATCGTGCGCATCGCCCACGCCCATGGGGTGCCGGTCCTGATCGACGGCGCCCAGGGCGCCGTGCACCTGCAGGTCGACGTGCGCGAGCTGGATGCGGATTTCTATGTGTTCACCGGCCACAAGGTCTACGGGCCGACCGGCATCGGTGTGCTCTACGGCAAGCGCGAATGGCTCGCGAAGCTGCCGCCTTACTCGGGCGGGGGCGAGATGATCCGCGAAGTGCGCCAGGATGCGATCACCTACAACGACCCGCCGCACCGGTTCGAGGCGGGCACGCCCCCGATCATCGAGGCCATCGGCCTCGATGCGGCCCTGCGGTTCATGATGCAGCTCGGGCGGGAGAATATCCAGGCCCATGAGGCGGCGCTCTCGGCCTATGCCCACGAGCGCCTCGGCGCCATGAATTCGGTGCGCATCATCGGCCGGGCCCGGGGAAAGGGCGCGATCCTGTCCTTCGAGATGAAGAACGCGCATGCTCATGACGTCGCCACGGTCATCGACCGGCAGGGCGTCGCGGTTCGGGCGGGCACCCACTGCGCCATGCCGCTCCTGGAGCGCTTCGGCGCCACGTCGACCTGCCGCGCGTCCTTTGGCCTCTACAACACCATGCAAGAAGTCGATAAGCTGGCGGATGCCCTGCAGAAGGCGGAAGCCCTGTTTGCGTGAGGATTGACCTGTGAACGACCTTTCTCCGACCAACGCCCCGCAGGTGTCCCCCGGCTCAGGGATGCCGCCGGAAGAGCTCGACCGCATGACCGACGACATCGTCGCGGCGCTGAAGACCGTCTACGATCCGGAGATCCCGGCCGACATCTACGAGCTCGGCCTGATCTACCGGGTCGATATCGACGACGACCGCAATGTTGCCATCGACATGACCCTGACGGCCCCGGGCTGCCCGGTTGCCGGCGAGATGCCGGGCTGGGTGGAGAACGCCGTCTCGACCGTCCAGGGGGTCCAGAGCGTCAAGGTCAGCATGGTGTTCGATCCGCCGTGGGACCAGAGCCGCATGTCCGACGAGGCCCGGGTGGCCCTCGACATGTGGTAGGCCGGGCGGGCCTCCCTTGTCAGATCAGCACGTCATGGCCGGGCTCGTCCCGGCCATTTGCGTTTTCGAAGCGCCGGGGCGTCACGTCCGATTGATGGAGACGCCCCCGTCGACGAGGAGCGCCGTTCCGGTCGTGAAGCTGGAGGCGTCCGAGGCAAGGTAGAGCGCCGATCGGGCGATCTCCTCGGGGCGCGCCCGCCGCTTCAGGGCGTGCAGGCCCTCGACGAAAGCCAGCGCCTCGGGCGTGCCGACCCAGGCCTCCGCCAGGGGCGTGTCGGTGCCCCCGGGCAACAGGGCGTTCACGCGGATCCCTCTCGGCCCGAACTCGCTGGCGAGCGACTGCGTGAGCCCGATCAGGCCGGACTTGCTGGCCGCGTAAGCGGCCACGCCCGGCATTCCGGCCGTGTAGCCGACGAAGGTCGAGGTGAAGATGAGAGAGCCTCCGCCCCGGTCGAGCATCGCCGGGATCTGATACTTGGCCCCGAGGAACGGCGCCGTCAGGTTGACCGCCAGCGTGTCGGTCCAGCCGGCGAGCGACAGGCCCGGCGTCGGGCCCATCTCGCCGATCGTGCCCGCATTGTTGAAGGCGATGTCGAGCCCGCCGAAATGCCGGATCGCCGTTTGGACGAGCGCCTCGGCCAGAGCCTCGTCCCTGATGTCGCCGAGAACAGCAACGGCTCGTCCGCCATCCTTCTCGATCTCGCCGACGAGAGCCTCGAGGGCGTCGCATCGCCTTGCTGTAACGATGACGTTCGCGCCCTCCCGGGCAAACAGCCTGGCCGTCGCGCGGCCGATCCCGGAACTCGCTCCCGTCACGATCGCGGTCTTGTTCATGAGCGTGGTCACAGAAATCCCTTTCCTTCATGAGCCTGATGCTCGGGACTGGGATCGCCGATGGGGCTCCTGTTTCCGACCCGTTTCCTGCGCCCGAATTCTGTGGGCCTCAATGCTCCGTTTGATCGGCGGGCTGGCGCGAAGGCGCCGGCTCGGACGGGCTGGTGCCTGTATCGTCTGAGTGACGCACCGGCGTGTCGGCGTCCTGATGCTCGTCGGCGGTCTCGTCGGCCTCCTGGACGGACGACAGGACCGGCTCGCGCGGGGCATCGGGTACGGCCGCGAACATGGCACGGGCGATTTCCTGCTCGCCCATCACCACCCTGGTGGCGCCGTACTTCTCCACATGCTCCTCCTGCGCCGCGGAATGCACGCGCACGATGATCGGCAGGTCCGGATTGATCGTCCGGGCCTGCTCGACCACCTGGCCGCTTTCGAAGGCGTCCGGGATCGCGATGAGAAGGCAGCGCGCGGCCCTGATGTTGGCGGCCGCCGCCACCTCGGGATCGGCGGCGTTGCCCATGATGACCGTGTGGCCGTCCTTCTGCAGATCGGACACCTGGTTCCTGTCCATCTCGACGACCAGGAACGGCGTTCCCGACGATGCCAGCTTTCCGCTGATGAACTTCCCGACCCGGCCGTGGCCCACGAGCACCACGTGATCCGTCAGGGGCGTGACGGAGAGAGGTTCCCGGGCGGCGGCCGCTGCCGCCTTTTCGGCCGCGAGGGCTTCCTGCGCGGCCGCGGCGGCGTCCGCCGTGGCCTGCGCCCTGGCGGTCTCCTTTTTCGACGACCAGCGGTCGAGCAGGCCGAACAGGAAGGGATTCGTCAGGATCGACAGGATGGCGCCGGCCAGGACCAGGTCGCGTCCCTTCTCGGGCATGAGCCCGAGTTCGACGCCCAGGCCCGCGAGGATGAAGGAGAATTCGCCGATCTGGGCGAGGCTCGCGGCAATCGTCAACGCGGTCGCGTTCGGGTGGCGGAACAGCCGGACGATCGCGAAGGCGGCGAGCGACTTGCCGACGACGATGATCAGGAAGGTCGCCAGAACCGGGCCGAAGTCGTTGATGAGGATCATCGGGTCGAACAGCATGCCGACCGAGACGAAGAACAGCACCGCGAAGGCATCTCGCAGGGGCAGTGTTTCCGACGCCGCCCGGTGGCTGAGCTCCGACTCGCTCAGGACCATCCCGGCGAAGAAGGCCCCGAGGGCGAAGGACACGCCGAACAGCTCCGCCGCCCCGAAGGCCGCGCCGAGCGCGATGGCGAGCACCGCGAGGCGGAACAGCTCGCGGGAGCCCGTATGGGCCACGTAGTGGAGAATCCACGGAATCACCCGGCGACCGACGATCAGCATGATCGCCACGAAGGCCACGACCTTGCCGAGGGTGATGCCGAGCGAGATCACGATGGATTCGAGATCCGCGGAGGCGCTGGAAGCGGCTTCCGCGACGGCGGGCAGGAGCACGAGCGTCAGGACCATGGCCAGATCCTCGACGATCAGCCATCCGACCGCGATATGGCCGCGCTCGGTCTCTACGAGCCGGCGCTCCTGGAGGGCGCGCAGCAGCACGACCGTACTGGCCACCGAGAGCGCCAGCCCGAACACGAGGCCGGCGCCGATGCTCCAGCCGATCAGCCAGGCGAGCCCGATGCCGAGCGCGGTCGCGCTGGCGATCTGGACCACCGCGCCCGGGATCGCGATGGCCTTCACGGACAGGAGGTCCTTCAGGGAGAAATGAAGGCCGACCCCGAACATCAGGAGAATCACGCCGATTTCCGCGAGCTGGTTGGCCAGCCCCTGGTCGGCCACGTAGCCCGGGGTGAAGGGGCCGGCGAGGACGCCCGCGAGGAGGTACCCGATCAGGGGGGAAAGACGGAAGCGGTGCGCTACGGCGCCAAGAGCGAATGCCAACACAAGGCCGACGACAATGGTTGATATCAGCGGCGTGTGATGCGGCATCTGCTCTCCTCGGGCGGCGGGGCGGTCGGGAATGGGATAGCCCCGATATGGTCGACCTCGGCCGTTGGGGCAACCCTGAACGGTCTCGACGTTTGGCGTTTCAGCTCTTATCTATGGTGGATCGAACTCGTTCTGCCCGGGCCTTGAACCCGGCTGCCAGGAGAGAAGGCTAATGGCACTACCCGGATTCAAGGTCGTCACCTTGACCGACGCGGCCGCCACCCGCGTCAAGGACATCATCGGCAAGGCGGACCGTCCCATCGTGGGTGTCCGCGTGGGCGTCAAGAACGGCGGCTGCGCCGGCATGTCCTACACGATGGAATACGCGGAGAGCGTCAACCCGCTCGACGAGGTGGTCGAGGACAAGGGCGTGACCGTCCTGATCGACCCCAAGGCCGTGCTGTTCCTGCTCGGCACGCAGATGGATTTCCAGACGACCAAGATGTCGTCCCAGTTCGTCTTCAACAACCCCAACCAGACCTCGGCCTGCGGCTGCGGCGAGTCGGTGGCGATCACGCCCGCCACGCCGGGGGCGCTCCAATCGGCCGGGTGATCCATGGATGCCGAGGACGTCCGGGACATCTTCCGCGGTCTCGGGCCCGTTTCGGTCCGCCGCATGTTCGGCGGGCAGGGGGTGTATCAGGGCGAGCTGATGTTCGCCCTGGTGGCGTCCGACGAGATTTATCTCAAGGTCGACGAGGAGAGCGTCGGATTCTTCCGTGACCAGGGGTCCCGGCCCTTCACCTTCCAGACCCGAGACGGCCGGACGACGCTGACGAGCTATTGGCGAATGCCGGAATCGGCCCTTGACGATCCAGACGAAGCGGCTGAACTCGGGGCCATGGCCCTGGCGGCCGCCCGGCGGGCGAAAGCCCCCAAGCTTCGCAAGGCCGGCAGGCCGGCCCCGGGGCAGAATTCCCGCAGGAAGGCCTCGAAGCCGGTCGTCTAGCGCATCGCGCGGACGGAAGCGGGCCACGCTCGTGACCGAAGGGCCGCGCCACATCCGGACAGGATCGAAACGCTCTCCCGTCATGGCCGGCCAGTCATCACCCACCTCTCGCCGGCCATCCCGATGCGGTGAGGCTCGGCGCTCTTCCGACCGGGATCACCGGGACAAGCCCGGTGATGACGTGGTGTGTGTGGTCCGGTCCTCACATCCTCCACACGTCATGGCCGGCCCTGTGCCGGCCATCCCGATAAGGTGAAGCGCCGTGCCTCAAACAAGCGGAATCACCGGGACGAGCCCGGTGATGACGCCGGAGTGACCGTCCGGTCAAGCGATCAAGGCAGGGTCCCGAACCCTGCGCCGCTCAAGGGGTGCCGCCTTACTTGGCTTTCTTGGCCAGGACCGGTCGCATGAGGAAGGCCGGCACGTGATCGCCGAGCCCGATCACCTTCTCGTCCCCGTCGTCGTCCCGACGCGAGCGCCCCTGATGGCTCCGGTCCGCGAACCGCTCGCCGCGATCCTGTCGGGGCCGGCGGCTCTGCTGCTCCTCGCGGGGAGCCTGGGGCGCACGCGGGGCGGGAGCCTCCTCGCGCCGTTCTTCCGAATGCCCTCGGCTGCGTTCCGACGAGCGCACCTTGACCTTGCGCCCCCGCGAGCGCTCCTCGCCGCGCGCACCGCGGCGGCGGGACGAAGCTTCTGACGGCGGACGCTCGGCGAGCGTCGGTCCCTGCCACTCGATCGGCTGGCCGATCAGCTTCTCGATCGCCGCGAGGGATTTCTCGTCGCCAGGTCCCACCAGCGTGAAGGACTGGCCGCTCCGGCCGGCCCGGCCCGTACGGCCGATCCGGTGGACATAGTCCTCGGCGTGGTGCGGGACGTCGTAGTTGAACACGTGGCTGACCGCCGGAATGTCCAGGCCTCGTGCCGCTACGTCGCTCGCCACCAGGAGAGGGGTCTCTCCCGTGCGGAAGCTGTCGAGGGCCGCCATGCGGGCATGCTGGTCCATGTCGCCGTGGAGGGCGACAGCACTGAAGCCGTGGTTCTGCAAGGAGCGGTGAAGAACGGCCACGTCGCGCTTGCGGTTGCAGAACACGATGGCGTTCTGCAGGTCCGTGGCGCCCCGAATCAGGTCGCGCAGGGTCTCGCGCTTCTCGTAATCCTCGCGCCCGGTGGCCACCAGGCGCTGGGTGATCGTCGAGGCCGTCGAGGCCGCGCGGGCAACCTCCACCTTCACCGGATTGTGAAGGAAGGCGTCTGCCAGACGCTGGATCTCGGGCGGCATCGTGGCGGAGAAGAACAGGGTCTGGCGGGTAAACGGAACGAGCTTCACGATCCGTTCGATGTCCGGGATGAAGCCCATGTCGAGCATCCGGTCGGCCTCGTCGATCACCAGAAGCTCGACGCCTGTGAGCAGGAGCTTCCCGCGCTCGAAGTGGTCCAGCAGCCGGCCGGGGGTCGCGATCAGCACGTCGACGCCGCGGGTGATCTTGGCGTCCTGGTCGCCGAAGGACACGCCGCCGATCAGCAGGGCCACCGAGAGGCGATGGTTGATCCCGTACTTGTCGAAGTTGTCCTCGACCTGGGCGGCCAGCTCGCGGGTCGGCTCGAGGATCAGCGTGCGCGGCATCCGGGCCCGGGCCCTGCCGGATTCGAGCAGGGTGAGCATCGGGAGCGTGAAGGCCGCCGTCTTGCCCGTGCCGGTCTGTGCGATGCCCAGCACGTCGCGACGGGAGAGGACGTGTGGGATGGCCTGCGCCTGGATGGGCGTCGGTTCCGTATATCCGGCGCTTGCTACGGCCTGTTGAACTTTATCGCTAAGTCCGAGTTCGGCGAACGACATGAATGATAATTACCGTTGAGGGCTGGGCGCGCTCTAAAAGTGCCGGCCGCGCTCTACGGCAACAAACAGGCGCGTGTCTGGTTTCACCTGAGGCTCTTGCTCAAGTTGAGGAGTGGCCGGACCATAAGATAAGCTATGCGCTTGTCAATCCAGGGAAACTTGCCGGAAGGCAACAAAAGGAAGGTTTGGATGGCAGAATCGCTCGTTCTGATTCCCGGATTGGCCTGCACGGCCCGGCTCTTCGAGCCCCAGATCGCCGCCCTCGGGGCCGGTCGCACGATCGTCGTGGCCGACCATACGCTCGATGATTCGATTGCCGCCATCGCGTCGCGGCTCCTCCGCGCTGCTCCGGACAGGTTCGCCCTCGCTGGGCTTTCCATGGGCGGCTACATCGCCATGGAGGTCATGCGCCAGGCGCCGGGCCGGGTGGAGCGGCTTGCCCTCCTCGATACGAGCGCTCGGCCGGACCCCCCTGAGGCGAGCCAGGACCGCGAGCGGTTGATCGCATTGGCCCAAGCCGGGCGATTCGAGGAGATCCATGCCGTGCTCTGGCCTCGCCTGGTCCATCCGGACCGGAGAGGCGACGCGGACCTCCAGGCCGTCCTGCTGGAGATGATGCGCGAAACCGGTCCCGAGGCTTACATCCGGCAGCAACGGGCGATCATGGCGCGGCCTGATTCCCGAACCTCGCTCCCGGTGATCGAGATCCCGACCCTGGTGCTGGTCGGCGAAGGCGACGCCGTCACGCCGGCCGAGATCGCCCGCGAGATGGCCGAGATGATCGAATGGGCCTCGCTCGTCGTGGTTCCCGGGGCCGGACACATGTCGACACTCGAGCAGCCCGATCGGGTCACGCACGCGCTTCAATTATGGCTGAAGCGGGATTAACCATCGTTCCGCCTCGGTCTTGCGATCCTTCCCGAAGATATGGTCAATGATCCGTTACCGCTGCGTCAGGCGCGGCCGCCCGAGCTTCGCATGGATATAACCACCTGATATAAAAGCATTATTTTCATCGCCAGTGTGGGCGGTGGATGGCTTGGATGCGCCGGCCGCGGGGTCGTTTCCGAGCCCCGACGGCTGCGCGTCGTAAAAGCTTTGCTTCTCGCCCCAACTGTGGCAGGAAAGTGACAGACGCAGGGGCAAGTCTCGGCTACAAGCTGCGTCACATCCTTCTAACGGACGGACCAAGACCAATGAAAAAGATTCTCCTCTCTTCGGTTGCTCTGCTCGGCCTCGCCACGGGCGCCATGGCTGCTGACCTTCCCTCCCGCCGCGCTCCGGCTCCGATCGTCGCTGCTGTTCCGGTGTTCACCTGGACGGGCTTCTACGTGGGTGTGAACGCCGGCTACGGCTGGAACACGAACGACTCGATCACGGTCGGCGGCCTGCGCTTCGACCTGGATGACGACGGCGGCTTCGTCGGCGGCGCCCAGG
>NZ_JAMXFI010000074.1:0-38296 GCF_025460875.1 Microvirga yunnanensis | reverse complement strand
TGCCTTCGTCCCATTGCATGATGAACTGCTGGGTCATGACGTGACCGGCCGCCCGCACCGGGCGATCGGCGAACACGATCGAACTCGGCGACACGCCCGTCAGGGTCAGCTTGGTTCCCTCGAGCTTTGCGCCCGCCGCGTTGAGCACGGCGAGCGAGGGCACCGGGCCGGTGGGCGTGACCCGGCCGATGGCCTTCCTGATCGGCACTTGCGGGTGGGCCGGCGCGTCCTGCGCGCGGGCGCCGATGATCATCGTGCAGAGGCCCCCGGTGACCAGGATGAGACAGGCGAAGTGCTTGCTGAACATGGCGCGGACTCCCTTTCGACTGACCGGCTGTCGCCGGGTTCGCTCGCACCGGACCGACGTCATCGATGCGAGCGTCTGAAGACGGGGCGCCGAGATCCCAGGAACCGAGATCCCTGGAACCCGGCGCTCTCCATCTCGTGTGTGCGAGCAGCTCACGGGCTGTTCGCCGCTACTTCACGGTGACCCTGTAGCTGAGCACGGAGGTGCCGGGCTTCTCGTCGATGCTCTGCCCTTTCGCCGTGATCGCGAAGGCATCGGGGCCGCTGTAGCCCGGAGCGGGCGTGTAGGTCCAGGTGTCCTTGTCGACCATGGTCAGAGTGCCGTGCTGCGGACGCTGGCTGATCTCGGAACTGGTCAGCGTGCCCTGAGGGGTGATGTCGGACATGCAGCCCTGTCCGGCCTGCACGTCGAAGGCGCCTTCCATATTGGCTCCCATGATGGCCCGATTGCCCGCGATGACGCACATGCTCTGGGCCGATGCCGGGCCGGCAAACAGCAACGCCAATGGGAGTGCTACGATCGAAACCGACTTCATCATGACAGTCTCCTCTCGATGATCCTCTGCGATCGAGGTCTGCCCCTGCACCGGTTCTTGTTGTTGGATTGGGGTGGCGGGCACCAGGTTCGAAGGGTGCCCGCCGATCTCGCATGGCTCACTGGCTCGGATGCGTGGCGGCGTTCCTGAGCTCAGTCATGACCTGATCCAGGTTGTAGCTCGCCGGATCCTGGAGCGGAGGGAACTCCTTGTAGGATTCCAGCTCCCTCAGCCACAGCGCCTGTCCGATGGGCAGCAGGTTCCAGTCGTAGACCCAGGCCGTGGCCGGCGCGGCGAGCGCGCCCGCCATCCAGAAGTTCGCCTTCTTCCACTCGCCCATGCCGGTTTCGAACGGATCGCGCTTGAGGTTGACCATGCCGGCCGCGAATTGGGTCTGAACGCCCGGGACGTTGAAGCCCAGCGCGGTTTCGGGCGCGATCGCGAAATACATCTTCCAGTTCTTGTATCTCACCGCCGACGGATGGCTGCTGGCATAGTAGAAGAACGTGTCGCGCGCCGACTTGTCAGAGCGGCCGCTCAGGTAGTCGGTCTGATCCACGCCATCGAGCTTGGTCTTGACGATGCCCGGATAGGTGCCGGCCATGATGCGCTTGTTCAGCCCGTCGCCCTTGTCCCCGCCGGCGATGTTGACCAGCGTGGGCAGCCAGTCGAGGGACGCGAAGATGCCGTCCTTGATCGTGCCGGGCCGGATGACGCCAGGCCAGCGCATGAGCGCCGGAGCACGCATGCCGCCTTCCCAGGTGGTCATCTTCGAGCCCTTGAACGGGGTGGTGCCGCCGTCAGGGAAGGTGAAGGTCTCGGCGCCGTTGTCGGTGGTGAACACGATGACGGTGTTGTCGAGTTGCCCCATCTCCTCGAGCTTCTTCAGCACATAGCCGATGTTGTCGTCCATCTGCTTCATGCCGGCTTCGTTGACGCCCCAGTCCTTGCCGCCCGGCTCGCCCACCATCGCCATGTACTTGTCCGACAGCACGGTGGTGATGTGCATGCGCGCCGGGTTGTACCAGACGAAGAACGGCTTGTTGGTCTTTTTCGGGTCGTTGCGGTCGAGGAAGTCGATGACCTTGGCCGAGATCTCCTCGTCGACCGTCTTCGAGCGCTCCAGCGTCAGCGGGCCCTCGTCCCGGCATGTCTGATTGCCGGAGGTCCCGTCCGACGACCGGCACGAGATCACCGGCCGAGGCGGCGTCAGGCACGGGGTGGTTCGTGGATCGACGGCCGCGGGATCCTGGGCCAGCCCGGGGATCGGCGTGTTGCGGCAGGCCGGCGCCACTGTCTGCTCGGTCGGCGTCTTGTTGATGTCGGGGAAGCTCACGCCCTGCATGGCGTCGAGGTGATAGAGGTAGCCCCAGAACTCCTGGAACCCGTGCGCGGTCGGCAGCGCGTCGGTGTGATCGCCGAGGTGGTTCTTGCCGAACTCGCCCGTGGTGTAGCCGAGATCGTACAGGAACTTGGCCAGCGCCGGCGTGCCGGGCCGCAGATAGGACGGGCTGCCGGGCAGTTGCGGCGGGATCATGCCGGTCCGGAGCGGATTCATGCCGGTGAAGAAGGCGTTGCGCCCCGCCGTGCAGCTCTGCTCGGCGTAGTAGGTCATGAACTTGGCGCCTTCCCGCCCGATCCGGTCGATGTTGGGGGTCTCGCCCACCATCAGCCCCTGGTGGTAGATGCCCGGCTGCATCCAGCCGATGTCGTCGCCCATGATGAACAGGATGTTGGGCTTCTGCTGCGGCGCCTGCGCGATGGCCGGGCCCGCCATGGCAGCAGCGACCAGAGCCGTCGCCCCGACCAGGGCGGATCTTGCCCGCATGCGCCGGGCTCGGCGTCGTTCGTCAACAGCGCGTGAGGACGCATGATCACTGTTCATGGGGCTCTCCTCTCTCTGATGATGCAGCGGAATCCGACATGGCTCGTCGAGGTGTCGACCGGCTGCGGATGGCGCGCTGCCGGACGGTAGCGGCGACAGTAGTTGGGCGCACACAGATGCGAGCCGCCCTTCAGCACCCGGCGCGGGATCTTGATTCCGGGCTCGCAGGGAGCGTAGCTCTCGACCTCACGGGCGCCGCGCGGGTTCTCGGGAATGCAGCAGGCCTTCGGGGCATCGGCCGGATGCTTCGGCGCGTAGAAGTCGCTCGTCCATTCCCAGACATTGCCGATCATGTCGTAAAGGCCATAGGCATTGGGCGGATAGGCATCGACCGGCGAGGTGCGTTCGTAGCCATCCTCGCGCGTGTTCTGGAACGGGAAGGCACCCTGCCAGGTGTTGGCCATCTGCCGGCCGCCCGGAGTGAACTCGTCGCCCCAGGCAAACTCCGCCTGGTCCAGTCCACCGCGGGCCGCAAACTCCCACTCGGCCTCGGTCGGCAGGTCCTTGCCGGCCCAATGCGCATACGCCAGGGCATCGGCGTAGGCGACGTGCACGACCGGATGATCGTCCAGCTCCTTGATCGACGAGCCCGGACCATAGGGACGCCGCCAGTTCACTCGGGGCCTGAACGCCCACCATTGGCTGAAGTGACGCAGATCGACCGGATAGTCCGGCGGACTGAAGACCAGCGAGCCGGCGAAGAGCATGTGGGGCAGGGCAGCGGGATAATCTTTGGGGTCGGGCGTGATCTCCGCGACCGTCACGTGCCCCGTGGCGCGGACGAAGTCGCGGAACTGGCGGTTGGTGACCGGGGTACGGTCGATCCAGAACGGATCGACCGTGACGCGGTGGACCGGGGCCTCTTCGGGATAGTGACGGTCTGATCCCATGCGGAACGTGCCGCCGGGGATCCGGACCATACCGCTGTCGTCGGGCAGAATGCCGATGGTCTTATCCGTCCGCTCGACCAAGTCCGCGTTGGTCATGGCATCGGTCCTCGCAAAGATGTGCGCTGCCAGCCCGACGAGCTGGCGGAAAGGCCCTGAGCCTTCCTGGAAGCCTGTGTCGCGGACGGATTGGCGGAGCCTCCTTGACCCAGCGGGCTATCCTTTCGCCGCGCGCGTTATCCGATGTCCGAGAGAGCAACCGCAGTAACCGCTGGTTCCGTCTGCTATTGCGGGATTGTCGTCCTGTTCGTGGCCGTGGGTCTATTAGGGTCGACCCTGAAAGTGACGGAGGCAGACCCTGATTTGGGACCGCTGACATCTTCTGCCGGCACCTAGAGCATTGTTCGGTGAAGTGGATCCGGTTCACCGTCCGAAGATGCGGCGAGGCCAAGACGAGCGATGATTCCATGTGAGTGGAAACAGCTCTAGCCGGGAGGGGACGACCTCCCCATCCTCGTGAATCCCGGTCGACTCGGGCGGCCTCAGGGTTTACCATACGCGATCGGACGAGGGCCCCGTCGCGATCCCCGGTCCCGTTGCGTTGCCCCTGCGGCCGGAGACCGCCAGCATGAGCAATGGCACCGTCCCGGTGGTTGCGCGGTCCCTCTCGGGCCTGCCGCTCCGTCTGCGGCGGCGGATCGCGTTGACCTTCATGGTCGTCACCGTGGCGGCTTGCCTCGTCGCTGCGGCGCTGTTGCTCTCCCGTGCGGCCGAGGAGCGCCACGCGATCGAACATCGCGCCCTGGAGGCTGCCAAGGCGCTCTCCTTCGGCTTCGATCAGGAGGTGGCTGCGGTCAACTACCTGCTGAAGGGGCTGTCGAAGTCTCCGGCACTCCTCTCGGGCGACACCAAGGCCTTTTACGATCAGCTCAAGATCACGCCGGTTCCGGAAGGCTCCTGGCTGGTCCTGAACGACCTCGAGCGGCAGGTTGCCAATACCCTGCGCCCGTTCGGATCACCGTTGCCGCGACATGTGGACTTCCCGAACTACCAGGAGCAGCTCGACCGGATCCGGGAGCGCAGGTGGTCCGTGTCCGGGCGGATGCTAGCCCCGTTGAAGGGCCAAATCGTCGTGGCCCTCAGCCTCCGGCTCGATGATCCGGACGGTCGGATGAACGGCCATCTGACCATTACCCTGACGGAAGCGCGCCTGGGCACGATCCTGGACGACCAGGCGCTGCCGGCTGGCTGGGTGAAGGGGCTCTACGACCGCAAGCTCCAGCCGATCGTGGCCGACCGGGACGGTCACAAAGGGTCCGACCTGCCGGTCCCCGCGGCCCTGGCCACGCGCCTCGCCGATGCGGGTCCGGCGAGCACGATCACGGGAACCGTCGAGGCCACCGATGATCGTGGGGTTCCGGTTCTCGTCACCTTCCGCCGTTCGGGGGCGACCAACTGGACGAGTGTGGTCACGGTGCCGCTGGCCGATCTCAATGCTCCCGTCACGGGGGCCCTGCGGCGGATGGCCGGACCGGCGGCCCTTCTCCTGCTTGCCGGAGGGATTGCCGCCTGGTTCACCGCCCGCCAGGTCGAGCAGCCGCTCCGGGTCCTGTCCGACCAGGTCACGGGAGCGAGGAAACAGGTCAACGAATTGTCCGGGCAACTGCTTGCCCTTCAGGAAGAGGAACGGAAGCGCATCGCGCGTGAGCTGCATGACTCGACGGCGCAGCACCTCGTGGCGGCGAACCTTGGGCTGGCGGGCCTCGAGGCACAGGTCCAGGAGAACCCCTCCGGCCGCAAGGCACTGGCCGAGGTGGAGAGCCTGCTGACGGAGGCGCTGCGCGAGTTGCGCATCTTCACCTATCTGCTGCATCCGCCCAACCTGACGAAGGACGGCCTCCAGACCACGTTGCGGGACTTCGCCGAAGGCTTTGCAGGCCGAACGGGACTGGTTGCCCGCATCCGGATTCCCGAGGAGGTCGATGACTTGCCGCCAGAGCTCCAGCGCACGATCCTGCGCGTGGTGCAGGAGGCCCTCACCAACGTGCACCGGCACGCCGGGGCCTCGCAGGTATCGGTGGATGCCAAGATCAGGTCCGGACGGCTCGTGGTCCGCATCCGCGATAACGGGCACGGCATGGCAGGCCCGAACGGCGCCGAGGGCCGCATCCGGCTCGGCGTCGGCGTGACAGGCATGCGCGCTCGCCTGGAGCAGTTTGGCGGTGACCTGAGGATTACGACCGGCCCAGGCGGCACGTCGGTCGTTGCCGTCGTTCCGAGGACAGTGACGGGACGGGCGCTGACTCAGGCAGGCCGCCTGCTGAGGCCATGGACGTCCGACATGACGGAGGCCGACGGCAAGACCCTCGGGTGAAGTTTCAGGGTCTGCCTCCGGCAGATTCAGGGTTTTGCACAGGTGGGCCGCGCTGCCGGGAGGTGTATCCTGCCATGGCACTCAGGGACACCGAATCGGCCGCTACCCTGGGGCGCGGGAGGAACTCTCGCGATGACACGCATCCTGATCGCCGACGATCATGACGTGGTCCGCTCCGGCGTGCGGACCATCCTGGAGGGGCATGAAGGCTGGGAGGTGGTCGGCGAGGCCCGAAATGGCAAGGATGCCATCGATCAGGCTCAGGCGACACGTCCCGATATCGTCATCCTCGACTACGGCCTTCCGCTGGTGAACGGGGTCGAGGCCACCCGCCAGATCCGGGCGCGTGTGCCCGGTGTCGAAGTGCTGATCTTCACCATGCATGATACCGACAGTCTCGTGCGCGACGTGCTGGAGGCGGGCGCC
This sequence comes from Microvirga yunnanensis, assembly GCF_025460875.1. NCBI lineage: Bacteria > Pseudomonadati > Pseudomonadota > Alphaproteobacteria > Hyphomicrobiales > Methylobacteriaceae > Microvirga > Microvirga yunnanensis. Next base: position 31,882 of record NZ_JAMXFI010000074.1, on the reverse strand, counting down.
CGCGGGTTCCTGCTCAAATCCGACGCCAGGCAGTTTCTGGTCTCGGCGGTGGAGAGTCTGGCGGCCCACAAGCCGTTCTTCACCGGCAAGGTGTCGGAGACCCTGCTCGAGACCTACCTGGCGAAGGGATGCACACACGAGTCGGCGTTGACCTCCCGTGAGAAGGCGGTGGTGCAACTGATCGCCGAGGGAAAGACGAACAAGCAGATCGCCGACATTCTCAGCATCAGCACAAAGACCGTCGAGACCCACCGCGCACTGGCGTTGCGCAAGCTCAACCTCGACACGACCGCCGCCCTGATCCGCTACGCCATTCGCAACAAGCTCGTGGAGGGCTGATCATGACCTTTGATCGTTCCAACTCGGGCGGCCGAAGGCGGCCCCCGCCCATGGAACAGCCATCCGACCTGACGCTGCAACGACCGATCGGCAGAGGAGTTGTCCGCGTCGGCGTCGCGAAGGAGATCGTCCCTGTTCTCGGTGAAATGGGGGTGGATACGGACATCGTGTTCCGTAAGGCCGGTCTCGACGCGCGGCTTTTCGGGGACGGGGACAACGTCATCCCATACGCCGCCCTGGGCCGGGTGCTCACGGCGTGCGTCATGCACACCGAGTGCTTGCACTTCGGTCTTCTTCTCGGGCAGAGGGGCGCGATCTCGTCGCTCGGGCCGGTCGGCGGTCTCCTGCAACACTCGCCGACCGTCGGCGAGGCCTTGTCGGCTCTGATCAGGCACAGTCATCTCCATGACCGGGGCGCCGCTACGACCCTCTTCGTCGATGGGGATGTGGCGGTCCTGGGATATGCGATCTACGAGCCGGACGTGGAGAGCCCCGGGCAGATCTCAGATGGGGTCATGGCCGTTGCGACCAACGTCATGCGCCGGCTGTGCGGTCCCGATTGGGCACCGGACGAAGTGCTGTTGTCTCAGCACCAGGCCGTCGATCCGGCACCCTACCGGCGGTTCTTCCAGGCCCCCGTGCGCTTCGGCCAGGAGGCTGCCGCCCTCGTATTCCCGACGCATTGGCTCGATCACCGCATCGCGGACGCCGACCCGGTCTTCCGCAAGGTTTTCGAGGACCGGATCCGGGAACTCGAGGCTGCCGCGGAGGGCGATTGGAAGGAAAGCCTGCGCCGGGTGTTGCGGACGGAGATCCTGGCGAACCGGTGCTCGGCCGCGACGGTCGCGGACCGCTTTGCCGTGCACCGCCGCACGCTGAGCCGCCACCTCCAGGCCGAGGGCGCACGCTTCCAGCGGCTCGTTGACGAGACACGGTTCGAGATCGCACGCCAGCTCCTGACCCAGACGAAAATCCCTCTGAGCCAGGTGGCGGCAGCCCTCGGCTATTCCGAGGCGAGCGCCTTCACGCGGGCGTTCCGACGCTGGACGGGGCAAGCTCCGGCGGCTTGGCGTGAGGATCATGCTCCGCCTCGAACGGGCAATCCCACTCCGCAATCCCGCAGGCCGGAGAAGCCGCGCGTGAGCGAGGCCCAAGCCCCGGCCTGGACTCCACCTTCGATGGGATCGTGGGCTGCAAGAGCCGGGCCGCCATGAGGGGCCATTCCGGCGGAGGGCCGGCACGGACGGCCTCGACCGATTTGGCTTCAGCAATGAATTCTTCAAAGACGCATCCATGGTGAGGAGGACAGCGCATGAAGTGCACATCTGCTCTCATTGCTCTTGCGGCTATCGCGTTCGTGATCATTCCCGTGCAGGCCGAGGCGCAACCGCGCGTGCAGCGGGTCGGGCTGAGCGGGCCCCTTGTTCTGAGAGTGAGGCCAAGCAACTCCTTCGGCCGGCTCCCGTTCTATCTCGTCGGTTCAACCTATGAACCGAGGAATCCGTTCGATCCGATCGAACTTGCGCCTCCGCTCGGCCCTTCCGCCAACAACATCGCGATCACTCTGCCGATATCGTCCGCGTCGTGTCGGTTCACGCGGATCAACGGCACCCTGTTCGCCAGTCCCGGCTGCTTGGGCCAGTAACGTCGGACGGGCCTTCGTCCCGGAAGCGGCCACATCGGCCCCTGGCGCATCGTGCGGCCCTCTAGAGCATCGGACGGACCCAGAGGGCCGCGTCAGTGAAAAGTGGATCCGGTTTTCGCTGGCGCGGCCCGCTGGGTCCGTTCTGACCGATGCTCTCATTCAAGAAGAATGCATCGGATGGATCCCAAAAGTGCAAGTCCACTTTTCACGTCCGATGCTTTAGGTCCGCTCCGAACGATGCGCGAGGGGCGGGCACAGCCGCTTAGGTGATGGTCGTGTCTCGGGCTGCCCCCGCCATTGGACCGGTGGGGACGGCCATCACGTCACGCCGTCCTGCGGTCGTCGCGTCCTCGGCGGGTTGCCCGACGTCGCCGCGTTCGGGAGGCGCCGATCGCGAAGCCGTCGCGCCGTATGCGGACGGTGTCGGCATGGCGCCGAGCTCAGGACCGGCGAACGAGCTCCGCACGACGAACCGCAGGATCACGCCCAGCGATGCGGCCAGCGGGATCGCGACCAGCAGGCCGACGAACCCGAACAGGTACCCGAAGGCGAACAGCGCGAAGATCAGCCAGACCGGGTTGAGCTTGACCCGGCTCCCGATGATGCGCGGCGACAGCACGTAATCGGCAAGGATTTCCCCGATCAGGAACGTGCCGGCCACGACAGCCAGGGGCGTCCAATCGGGCCAGAACTGGGCCATGGCCACGCAGGTCGCAACGACGAAGCCGACGCCGAGTCCGAGGAACGGGACGAAGCTGATCAGGCCGGCCGTGACGCCGATCAGGACGGCATGGTTGAGGCCGGTCAGCCGCAGGGCGGCGGCGTAGAACGCGGCCAGGATCAGGCAGATAACGATCTGCCCGCGCACGAACCCGGCCACGGTCCCGTGGATCTCCCGCCCAAGGGCCCGGACATCCTCGCGGTGCTCGGCCGGCACCCAGGCGTCCAGCGTCGCGGTCATCCGCTCCCAGTCGATCAGAAGGTAGATGCTGACGATCGGCACCACCACGAGCAACGACAGGAGCGAGAACACGGCCTTCCCGCCCGACCATGCCGAGCGCAGAAGCTCGTCGAGCCAGGCGCTGCCCGTCCCGGCCATCTCGCGGGTGACCGATTCCTCGATCCGGAGTTCCTGGCCCATGAGCGCATGCAGCCAGGGCCGGCTCGTATCGGCCATGAGGGCCTGGACCTGCGTGACATAGCGGGGGAACTCGTCGACGAAGAACCGCAATTCCCGCAGGAGCGCCGGAAGCATCACCAGCACGAGGCCGACGAACCCGACGACCAGGGGCAGCACGAGCATCAGGGCGGCGAGCGCGCGGTTGAGACCGATCCGCTCCAGTCCGTCGACCACCGGGGCCAGCAGGTAGGCGAGCGCGATGCCGACGGCGAACGGCAGCAGGATCGGGCGCAGCAGAACCAGCATCAGAAGCGCCATGACGGCGAGCGCGATCCAGAACAGGGTGGAGCGTGCAATCGTCATCGCGTCCCTCCCGGCTCCGGAGCGGGCACGGGTCGGGCCGGCCGACGGACAATCCTCTGGATCATGGCCTGTTGCTTCCTGAACTCGGTCGCCCGTGTCGCCCCGCCCGTCGCCGCCACCGGTCCGGATCGGCGGCGAACTGGGACCCGCGCGATGCGCTCGTCAAGGAGGCCGGAGCATCGGACGTGAACAGTGGGTCCAATCTTCACGTCCGATGCTCTCGCGACCCAGGGCGCGACGCGCCGCGTCGAGCGCGCGTCCGCAGGTCAGCCCGTCGCCGGTCCGGTCCGCCGCGCGCGCCCGAGTGAGCCCGCCCCGTTGCAGTCCAGGATAGGCACGGCCCGCGCGTCTGCTTGATCGATCAGGACAGGGAATGAACATCTTGGGACACCCGGGCTGGAACCGGGCGGAGCGGCGGGAGTGGGCGGCGGGCCGGCTATGACGGGGCAGGGCGACGCCGCTCCGACGGTGGCCCGTCTCGTCATCAGCTGGCTTGTCCCGGTGATTCCGCTTCCGTGAGGCGCCGCGCCTTTTGAATCGGGATGGCCGGCGAGAGGTGGGTGATGACGTGTGGAGGGTGTCGTCGCCGGGCCGTTTCACCTCTCCACGTCATCACCGGCCTTGTGCCGGTGATCTCGATTGTCCGAAGGTAAAATGATCTTACGAGCACCCGGTCGTGCTGCCACACAAATAATAATAGGGCAGGCATATTCGTGAGTATGTAGAATGACTTAGTAGTTGGCATATCAGGTGAGGAGTATGCCGCTCCCCAAGATGGGTATGTCATAGTACGCCGTCGCGAGCACAGCGCCAGCGAGACAAGGTCAGGTCTGCTTGGCGGGTCGTGCCTTCAGGCTCCCTCAGGCGTATAATGGGATCGTGGGGGATACAGGATCGCGGAGGCGATCATGTCGACTTCAACATTCAAGACGACGCTGCCCACGTCGCAGGCTCATGAAGCGGCCCCGATGCACCTCGTAGCCACGGGGTGGGCGCTGACCACGACCCTCGTCGGACTGTTCGTGATCTGTTACCTGCTGTCGTTTGTCTGGCCGACCTCGGGCCTTGCCCATGGCTGGGTCAGCCTCTTCGCGACGAACCCGGACAGCGCCGGGCGCACTCTCGTGGAGGGGATCCTGGGCAACGCGGCGGCGGCCTGGATCGCTGCCGTCCTGTTCGTGCCGGTCTACAACAGGATGATCAAGACGCTGATGGGCTGATCAGACGATGCCCGACAGGCGCCCTGCGAGACTGACCGCGAGCAGGGCGAGGAGGCCCCAGCACGTCCAGTAGACCATCGGTTCCCACCGGACATCCGGAGCGTCGGCCTGGCGCTCCAGACGGTGCTTGTCGTACATGCCCCAGGCGTGGACCGCCGCACCGACGAGCAGGAGCGGAAGGTCAAGGGAACCGATGTGGCTGGCGGCCAGCACTCCGAGTCCCACGCCGAGGACAACCGCGCCCATGGCCCGACGTGAGCTCGGCCAAACGCAGCCGCTCAGGCTTGGCGGCGGTCACTCGCGCTTTCCGTGATGGCCATGGCCCCCGTGCATGAACAGGTGCATGAGCGGGCAGGCCAGCAGCAGCAGATAGGGCAGGGCGGCCAGGATGTGGCCCGTGTGCGTCGCGAAGAGATAGATGCCAAGGGCAGCCAGCGCGAGCGTGACGACCCAGCCCAGCGGAGTGCCAATCCAAACCGTCCGCCAGCTCTTGGGTGAGGTCGAAGGCAGGTTCGGTACCGTGTTCATGGCGGGATCTCCGGTCAGTACAGGTCAAATCGTGGACCTTCCACGGCGAGCCTGCCTTGATCTCTCTCAAAGGCACGCCGGGCCAGGCTCCATCGGACCCGCCCGGCTCTCTGTCAGAGCCGCACCGTTCGCAAACGGATGGCATTGCCGATCACGCTGACCGACGACAGCGCCATCGCCGCGGCCGCGATGATCGGCGACAGCAGGATGCCGAAGAACGGGTAGAGGACGCCCGCCGCCACGGGCACGCCGAGCGCATTGTAGACGAACGCGAAGAACAGGTTCTGGCGGATGTTGCGCATGGTGGCCCGCGACAGCCGTCGTGCCCGCACGATCCCGGTCAGGTCGCCCTTGAGCAGGGTGATGCCCGCACTCTCCATCGCCACGTCCGTGCCTGTGCCCATGGCGATGCCGACATCGGCCGCCGCCAGCGCCGGCGCGTCGTTCACGCCGTCGCCCGCCATGGCGACCACGCGGCCTGCACGCTTGAATTTGTCCACTACGGCGCTCTTCTGGTCCGGCAGGACCTCCGCCTCGACCTCGTCGATCCCGAGCCGCTTGGCGACGGCCTTTGCGGTCGTCCAGTTGTCGCCGGTGAGCATCACCACGCGCACGCCTTCTTCCTTGAGGCCGGCGAGAGCCTCCGGCGTTGAGGCCTTCACCGGATCCGCGACGGCGATGGCGGCCGCCACGCGTCCATCGACGCCGGCGAAGATCGCCGTGGCCCCATCCTCGCGCAGCCTGTCGGCCTGGTCCGCCAATAGGCCCACGTCGACGCCGTGCTCCGCCATGAAGGCCTTGTTGCCGAGCACGATGCGTCGGCCTTCTACGGTGCCCAGCGCGCCCTTGCCGGTGGGCGAGTCGAAATCCGTCACCGGCGCAGTAGCGATGCCCTGCTGCTCGGCGGCGGCCACGATGGCCACCGCGAGCGGATGTTCGCTGGCGCGTTCCACGCTGGCGGACAGGCGCAGGACCTCGGCCTCCGTGAAGCCCGGTGCCGAAACGATGGACGTCACGGCCGGCTTGCCCTCGGTCAAGGTTCCGGTCTTGTCGACCACGAGCGTGTCGACCTTCTCCATGTGCTCCAAGGCCTCGGCGTTCTTGATCAGCACGCCCGCTTGGGCGCCACGGCCGACGCCGACCATGATCGACATCGGCGTGGCGAGGCCGAGCGCGCAGGGGCAGGCGATGATCAGCACCGACACCGCCGCCACGAGGCCGAAGGCGAGGCGCGGTTCCGGTCCCCAGACCGCCCAGGCGAGGAAGGCCAGCACCGCCACCCCGATCACGGCGGGCACGAAGTAGCCGGAGACCTGGTCGGCCAGGCGCTGGATCGGCGCGCGGCTGCGCTGGGCCTCGGCCACGAGTTGCACGATCTGCGACAGCATGGTGTCCCGGCCGACCTTCCGCGCCTCGATGACGAGGCCGCCCGACTGGTTCATGGTGCCGCCGATCACCTGGGCTCCGACCTCCTTGGTCACGGGCATCGACTCGCCCGTCACCATGGATTCGTCGACCGCGCTGCGGCCCTCCAGAACGGTGCCGTCGACCGGGACCTTCTCGCCCGGCCGGACCCGCAGGCGGGCGCCCACTTGCACGCTGTCGAGCTGGACCTCCTCCTCGATGCCGTCGTCCTGGATCAGCCGTGCGGTCTTGGGCGCCAGGTCGAGCAGCGCTCGGATGGCGCCGCTGGTGCTCTCGCGGGCGCGGAGTTCCAGCACCTGCCCGAGAAGGACGAGAACCGTGATCACCGCCGCGGCCTCGAAGTACACCGCGACCGAGCCATCATGGCCGCGGAAGGCTGCCGGGAAGATGCCGGGCGCCAGCGTCGCGACCACGCTGTAGAGCCAGGCGACGCCGGTGCCCATGGCGATCAGCGTGAACATATTGAGGCTGCGGTTCCTGATCGAGGCCCAACCGCGTTCGAAGAACGGCCAGCCCGCCCAGAGCACGACAGGCGTCGCGAGGGCGAGCTGGATCCAGTTGGAGGTCGAGCGCGGGATCAGGTGGTCGAGCCCGGTGAGGTGCCCGCCCATCTCCAGCGCGAATACGGGCAGGGTCAGGGCAAGGCCGATCCAGAACCGGCGCTTCATGTCGATGAGCTCGGCGTTCGGGGCCGCCTCGGCGCTGACGAGCACGGGCTCCAGGGCCATGCCGCAGATCGGGCATGAGCCGGGACCCACCTGCCGGATCTGCGGGTGCATCGGACAGGTGTAGATCGTGCCTTCCGGGACGGCTTCCGCCTTTGAGGCGGCGGGCTCAACGTACTTTGCCGGGTCGGCCATGAACTTCGACTGGCAGCCGGACGAGCAGAAGTAGTAAGGCTCGCCGTGGTACTGCGCCCTGTGGGACGTCGCATGCGGGTCCACCATCATCCCGCAGACCGGATCCTTCACCTTGCCGGCAGCGGCCGCAGGATCATGGTCGTGATGGTGATGCCCATGCCCGTGGTGGGCATGATGATGGTCACGTCCCTCGTGGGCCTGTCCTTCGATGGTCCGATCCCCGGTCATGGCTCACCTCGCGGTCCTGCGGAGGAATGGAGCTCGGCCTTCCCATCGTGGCAAGGTCAAGGGTGCAAGCTCGGCTTATGCGCGCCCGCGCACGGGCGCATTGACCTGCAGCAATGTGAGGTCGGCAACTTTGCGCGCGATGATACTGGTGTGATCGGGACGGCACAGGATCCGATCCGCACCTTCGTCACGGTCAGTTGTGCCCGCTCCCATGATGTCCATGGGATCCTCCGTAACCCCGGAGCTCGCCGTAGCGACGGATCTGCTCGGGCGAGAGGACCTCCAGGGTGGAAAGGTGATAGCGCAGGTGAGCCCCACGAAGTGCGCCTTGGCTCGCCCCGATGTCGGCCGTGGCGGCTTGCAAGCTCGCCGGAGTGACCGACTTGGTGGCGAACTGCCGGTCGAGGTCGGTCTCCTGTGCGATCAGGCGCTCGCCAAGCGGTATCGTTTCCGCCTTCATGGCCGCATGGAGCTCCTCGACGCGGGCGCGTTGCTTCGCGTTCAATCCGAGCCGGTCGCCGAGCTCCAGGACATGCACCGGGCCGGGATAGCCGTTGAGTTCCGCCGGCAGCGCCAGGCCCATGCCGCGCCCTGAGCGAAGGTCGGCGATCTGCTGCTCGGACAACGCCTTGACCGGCCGTGTCTCCAGGCCGGAATAGGGCGAGGCGGGCGCATGCTGGGCCTGGGCGGCACCGGCGGCAACGAGCGCTGCGGCAAGAGCGAGCAAGAGACGTGTCATCGATGATCTCCTTTGGAAGCTCAGGTTAGAGCAGACGCGCGCCTTCGTAGCGGGCGAAGGTCTTGCGGCCCGACGGTCCGAACAGGACCACTTCGTAGGTCTCCGGCGCCATGCCCTCCATCTCCATCCCGGGCGAGCCCATCGGCATGCCGGCGACGGCCAGTCCCTTGCCCATGGGCTTCTCGGCCAGCAGGCGCTTGATTGCGTCGGCCGGCACATGCCCCTCGATGACATAACCGCCGATCTCGGCGGTGTGGCAGGAGGCAAGGTCCTGCGGCACGCCGAGGCGCACCTTGACCCGGTTGATCTCGGGTGTCTCGATCACGTTGGCCGTGAAGCCGGCCTGGCGCAGGTGGTCGACCCAGCCGGTGCAGCAGCCGCAGGTCGGATCCTTGCTGACGACGATCTTGGGAAGATCCTGAGCTCGCAAGGGACGGGAATACGCCAGCAGGGCGCATGCCGCCAGAGTGGTGACGAGGCTGCGCCGGGTCATGTGCGTCGTGTTCATGGGAGCTCCTTTCCTTCCATCCAACGCTGAAGGCAGCGCCGGATGGCAAGGCCAGATGTCGCGTGGCCGTCACGCTGGTCGGCACGGGCACGCGGTTCGTTGCCCGACCGCTACTTGCCGTTCTTCTTCAGCCACTCCTGCATCTCGGCGATCTCCTTTTCCTGATCGTCGATGATCTTCTGGGCCATCTTCTTCGTTTCGGGATCTTTCGCGTGCTTGAGGGCGACCTTCGCCATCTCGACGGCGCCCTGGTGGTGCGGGATCATGTGCGTGCGGAAGTCCACGTCCGGGTTGCCGGTGTAGGGCACGTGCATGTTGCGCATCATCTGCATGTCCGCCGCCTTGAAGTCCTTGGTCGACGCCGGATCGTTCGGGGACGGCATCATGTCCTTCATCATATCCTGCATCATCGTCTGCATCGCCGCTGGGTCCATGTTGCCCATGGGCATGGCGCCGGACATCGGCATGCTGCCATGGCCCTGGTGCGAGGTCTGCGCGACCGCCACGCCGGCCAGGGTGGTGATCGCGAGGGCGGCGATGGTCTTGCTGATGGTCTTCATCGTTTTCTCCTTGGCGCGAGGGGTGGTCAGTTGTTGACGAAGCGGGCCTGGACGGCGTGGCCGTCGGCCATGGTGGCCGAGACGACCACGCGGGCGCCCGACCCGAGCGGCTGGGCCAGGGCGCCGACGAGCCTGTTGGGCTCGGCCGGCTGGAGCGGGACGGTCGCCGTCTTGCCGCCGTCCTGCACGATGGCCCGGGCGTTCTTGGCGCCTGCCGATGCCAGCGGCTTGTCGTCCGCCTCGGTGAGAAAGAGGACGAGCTCGGAGCCCTTGGCGACCATCTCGACGTGGTGGCCGGCGCTGTCGACGACGGGGCCGCCGTTCGGGCCCTTGGCCATCTCGTGCGCGGCTGTCGTGAAGGGGGCGGCTGCGATGGCCAGGGCGAGGATGAGATGTTTCATGGTGGTTCTCCTTGTGTCGTGGATCAGAAGGCTTCCGCCGGGGTGAGGCTGCCGGCGCGGCCCTCGCGGCTGGCCTGGATGCGCTCGAGGGGCTTGCGGCCGAAGGTCAGGAACAGGACCGGGGTGAGGAAGGTGTCGATCAGCGTCGCCGAGATCAGCCCGCCGAAGATCGTGACCGCCACCGGGTGCAGGATCTCGCGCCCGGGCTCGTCCGCCCTCATCAGGAGCGGGATGAGGGCGAGGCCGGCGGAGAGCGCCGTCATCAGCACTGGGGTCAGCCGCTCCAGGCTGCCGCGGATCACGAGGTCCTTGCCGAACTGCTCGCCCTCGTAGAGCGCGAGGTTGATGTAGTGCGAGACCTTCAGGATGCCGTTGCGGGCCGAGATGCCGGCGAGCGTGATGAAGCCGATCATCGACGCGACGGAGAGCGGCTGCCCGGCGATGGTGAGCGCGATCACGCTGCCGATGAGCGCCAGCGGGATGTTGCCCATGATGATCAGCGCCAGGGCCGGCGACTGGTAACGGCTGTAGAGCACGACGAACACCATCGCGAGCGACAGGAGCGACAGCGCCCCGATCCGGAGCGTGGCCTCCTCCTGCGCCTGGAAGGTGCCCTCCAGGTGGGTGACGTAGCCCTGCGGCCACTGCGTCTCCCCGGTGATGCGGCGGATGTCGGCGATGATGGCCGCCATGTCGCGCTTGCCGTCCGTGTTGCCGAGGACCGCGATCCGGCGCTGGCCGTTCTCGCGCAGGACCTGGTTCGGCCCGTCCGTCTCCTGGACCGACGCGATCATGCGCAGCGGCACATGGCCGGTCGGGGTGGCGATGAGCAGGTCGCCGAGGCCGGTGGTGGAGCGGTCCTGGTCGGACAGGCGCATCACCACGTCGAAGCGGCGATTGCCCTCGGCGATCTGCGAGACCGTGCGCCCGTTCGACATCGTCTCCAGACCTTGCGTCACCGTCGCCGGCGTCAGGCCGTAGAGGGCGGCCTTCTCGTAGTCGACGTCGATGCGCAGCTGCGGGATGCGCACCTGCTTCTCGACCTGGAGGTCGACGAGCCCTTCGACGCCGGTCAGCCGCTCGCGCAGGCCTTCCGCCAGGGTGCGCAGGGTGTCGATGTCCTCGCCGTAGATCTTCAGCGCGATCTCGGCGCGCACGCCCGAGAGCATGTGGTCGAGGCGGTGCGAGATCGGCTGGCCCACGTTGAGCGTTGCCGGCAGGACGGCGAGACGGGCGCGGATGTCGCCCATCACCTCCTCCTTCGAGCGCTCCGACCGCTTCAGGTCGACGTCGATCTCGGAGGAGTGGACCCCCTCGGCATGCTCGTCGAGCTCGGCCCGGCCCGTGCGGCGCCCGACCGAGATCACCTCGGGCACGTCCTTGATCAGGCCTTCCGCCACCAGCCCGAGGCGGTGGCTCTCGGCGAGCGCGATGCCGGGGTTGTAGGCGAGGCTGATCGTGAGCGTGCCTTCGTTGAACGGCGGCAGGAAGGCCCGCGGCAGCAGCGTCGCCCCGTAGGCCGCAAGTCCGACACCCAGCAGGATGGTGGAGAACAGGAACCCACGGTGTCCGAAGGCCCAGCGCAGCAGGGCGGCGTTGCCGCGCTTGAGATGCCGCACGACGAAGCTGTCGTGCTCGTGGCTTTTCACCCGCCCGGAGAGCAGGTAGTAGGCCAGCACCGGCGTCACCGTGATCGAGGTGACGAGCGACGCCAGGATCGACACGATGTAGGCCACGCCGAGCGGCGCGAAGAGGCGCCCCTCGATGCCGGACAGCGCGAAGAGCGGGATGAACACCAGGATGATGATCATCGTGGCGTAGACGATGCCGGAGCGGACCTCTTGGGATGCGGCCGCGATCACCTCCAGCACCGGCCGCGGATCGGGAAGCTCCCGGTTCTTCTTCAGCCGGCGCAGGATGTTCTCGACGTCGACCACGGCGTCGTCGACGAGCTCGCCGATGGCGATGGCCAGACCGCCCAGCGTCATGGTGTTGATGGTGAGACCGAAGGCGTTGAACACGAGCACGGTGACCAGGATCGAGATCGGGATCGCGGTGAGCGAGATCACGGTCGCCCGCACGTTCATCAGGAACAGGATCAGGATCACCGCCACGACGGCAGCCGCCTCCAGCAGCACGCGCTTCACGTTGTCGACCGAGGTCTCGATGAAGGTGGCCTGCCGGAATTGCAGGTTCGTGGCCGACACGCCCTGCGGCAGCGTCTTCTGGATCTCGGCCAGAGCCGCCTCGATCTTGCCCGTGAGGTCGACCGTGTCGGCGCCGGGCTGCTTCTGGATCGAGACGATCACGGCGGGCTTGCCCTGGAAGCCGGCGTCGCCGCGCTTCACCCGTGGGGCGAAGTCGACCTGCGCCACCTGGCGCAGGAAGACCGGCTGGCCCTGCTTGTGGACCACCACCGTGTTGCGCAGGTCCTCCAGGCGCTTGGTGACGCCCACGTTGCGGATCAGGTACTCGCGTCCGTGCTGGTCGACGAAGCCGCCGCCGGTGTTGGTGCCGAAGCGGGTGACCGCGGCCTCGATCTGCTCGTGCGTGACATCGAGCGCCTGGAGGGCCGCGATGTTCGGCGCGATGCGGTACTGCCGGACCTCGCCGCCGATGGGGATCACCTGGGCGACGCCGGCGATGGTGAGGAGCTGCGGCCGGATGATGAAGTCGGCGATCTCGCGCACCTCCATCGGCGAGATCGTGTCGCTGGTGACCGCGACCAGCATGATCTCGCCCATGATCGAGGTGACCGGCCCCATCTGCGGGGTGACGCCGGTCGGGAGCTGCTCGCCCACGAGCGCCAGGCGCTCGGCCACGAGTTGGCGCGAGCGGTAGATGTCCGTGCTCCAGTCGAACTCGACATAGACGATGGAGAGACCCACACCGGAGACGGAACGCACCCGGGTCACGCCCGGCATGCCGTTCATTGCGGTCTCCAGCGGGTAGGTGACGAGCTGCTCCACCTCCTGCGGCGCGAGGCCCTCCGCCTCGGTCATCAGGGTGACGGTCGGCCGGTTGAGGTCGGGGAACACGTCGACGGGCACGCGCGGCAGGATCCACGATCCGTAGGCGACAAGCACGAGCGCGGCCGCGATGACGAAGAGCCGGTTCTTCAGGCTGCTGCTGACGAGGAAATTGAACATCGCCGCCTCAACGGATCTGGTTGATGAGCTCGGAGCCGCGGACCACGATCCGCTCGCCCTCGGCGACGCCGGCCCGGATCACGATCCGGGTGGCGTCGAAGGGCTCGGTCCGGACGGGACGTGCCTCGAAGCGCTCCGGATCCGTGTGGCGCCACACCACCGCCTCGCCGTTGGCGCCGCGCACGACCGCATCCCGGGGCATGATGATGTCCCTGACGGAGGTCCCGTTCTGCGCGAACACGGAGACCGGCGAGCCGACCGACAGGTTGCCCGGCGGGTTCTCGACGGCGAACTGCACCACGGTGGCCTGCTGCTGCATCGCCTTGCTGAAGCCCTGGAACGCGAGCTTCAAGGGCGTGCCGTCCACGGCCGTGGCGCTGGCGCCGGTGACCTTGGCGGGATCGATCTCGCCGTAGACGAGCGCCTCGACCCAGAGGCCCTTCGGGTCGACGATCCGGAAGATCACGTCTTGGGAAGCGACGACCTGGCCGGCGACGACCCGCGCCGCGGCGATGGTGCCGTCGATGGGGGCCAGCAGGACCTCGGGCTCGATGCGGGTCTGGCGCACGATCTCGCGGCGGCGGCGCAGGCCCTCCAGCTCGGTCTCGGCGTCGGTGACCTGGCTCGGCGGGGCGACGCCTCGATCCGAAAGCTGGCGCACGCGCTTGAGCTTGGTCTCCGCGACCGCGATCTCCTGCTCGATCTCGCCAACGCGCTCGGACAGCGTGGTGCGGTCCGCCTGGGGCACAGCTTGCTCGACCAGGGCCAGCACATCGCCCTTCCTGACCGCCTGCCCGATGCGGCGGAGCCCCTTCTCGGGAGCGATTATGCGTCCGCCGTTGATGCTCTGCACGAGGCCGGAGCGGTTCGGGTCGGCGATGACCCGTCCGATCAGGCTCACGGCCTTCTGCGCCTCCTCGGGCTTCGAGACGGTCGTCCGCACGTTGAGCAGGCGCTGGCTCGGCTTAGGCACGAACACCGTGCCGTCCGGCAGGCGGCGCGGGGTGTCGCCCGCCGGGAGGGCGGCCTTGGCGGCCTCGGCCCCATGGTCATGTCCCTCGTGGGCGAAGGCGTAGGCCGTCGAGACGACCAGCACGACCAGCGCCAGGCCCGCAACCGGCACCAGCTTTCGCCGGCTCCGGGCCGCCAGGCCGAGCAGGAAGCCGAGCACGAGCGCGACGCCGGCGATCATGTAGGGCGTGGCGACCTCGATGCTGCCGAGCCGAACGGTTGGCGTGTTCTGCAAGACCTGAAGCGGCGAGGCCCGCCCCGGGGCAGGAGCCGCGGCAACGGGCTTGGCGGGCAGCTGCAGCGTGCCGAGCAGCAAGTCGTCGCCACCTGGCGCGGTGACGGCGAAGATGAGCTCCAGCGAGCCTTCGCCCGCGAACTTGGGCGACGTCACCGTGTAGGTGCCGTCCGGCGCCGCCTCGGCTTGGATCTCCTCGTCGCCGCCGACGGTCACCGCGATCTTGGCATCGGTCACGGGCTCGTTCGAAGCGAAGCGGTCGAGATAGATCCCGAGGCGGTCGCCGCGGAGGACGCCGACGAGCTCGTAGGCATCTGACTGGGCAGTCACCCGTGGAGTGTTGGTGGTGACCGCAACGGGCGGCGGCGCGCCGTGGTCATGCCCCTCATGGGCAAGCGCAGTCGCGGCGATGGTGGTCATAAGGCCCAGGCCGATCAGCATGGCCTGGAGGCGGCGCATGGCGCCGTTGGAACGGGTAAACATGGGGAAGGTCCCGGATCACAAGCACGTCGTCGGGAGCGACGCGGCTTTAAGCCGGTCGCTCGGTTACGCGATGCTGGGGGTTCGTGGTGGGCGCTTGAGGCCATCGAGGCTCAGGCCCGTGCCGTTCTGGGACGTGGGCAGGAGCGCGATTGCGATGCCCATCGGCGCGGAGATCGCATCCAGGCCCAACGGGGCCATGGCGACCGGGCAGGCGCTGGTGCAGCAAGGGCCTTCGAGGCTGGCTTTGGACGGCTGGTGGTCGGGAGCGCTCGCGTCCGCCTCATCAGCTTGGGCATGGAGATGGTCCACCCCGTCGCCGTGAGCATGCGCCGCCTGGTGGACGTGTGCCCCGGCCCCATGCAGGTGGCCCTGTGCGGCGGAGGCCACCGGCTGGCAGTCGGATGCGCCCAGCCCATGCCGGTGCATGCCCGCCAGCGCGCCGCTGTGGAGCACGAACGACGTCATGGCCACGAGCATCACGCTCGTGATCAGGCGCCGGAAGTGGGTCCACAGGGTGTTCAACGATTCGCTCCTGACATCGGGAAATGATCTGACGGGCGACAGGTTTCCAGACGGTTACCTCGACGGACTTTATGGCCTTTGTGGGATCGGCCGTGAGGGCCGTTATGGCGGATTCGGTTGCCACGGCCAACCCAGCCTTATTTCACCACCACGGTCCCGACCATGCCCGCCTCACGGTGGCCCGGGATAAGACAGGCGTACTCGAACGTGCCGGCCTGGGTGAACTGCCAGCGCAGCACACCGGAGGTCTTCGGCCCCAAGCGCTTGGCGTTCGGATCCTCGCGGGCCATGTTCGGATGGGAAGCCATGGCCTCGGCATGCACCCGGTTCGCCTCGACGGTGCCGATGACGAGCTCGTGGTCGAGTTCGCCGCCGTTTCGCAGCACGAACTGGACCTGCTCGCCCTTGGCGACCTCGATGCGCTCCGGAGCGAACGCCATGCCGCTGTCGGTCTCCTTCATCACCACCTGGACGACGCGGCCACCCTTGGCGGGATCGCCGGGGCGTCCGTAGGCCACCTCAACCGCATGGTCATGCCCAGCATGATCGTGGCCGGCGGGGCTCGGGTCAGCCCAGGCCACCGAAGCCGGCGCGAGGGCTAATGCCATGGCCGCCAGGATCCTTGGAAGAGCCTGCATGGCGATCTCCTTATCCGAGGGGCTGCAGGACGGGCTCGGCGTCAAAGCCGGCCTCGCGCAGGGTTCGCAGCAGTGCGGACTCGTAGTGCCGTGAGACGACCTCGACGGTGCGGGCCATCAGGTCGGCCTCGACGCGGGCGACCCCGTCAATGGCGTGGAGGGCGCTGGTCAGGGCGGCGACACAGCGGTCGCACATCATCTGCGGGATGTGGAAGAGGTTGTGGGCCTGGAGGAGGTGCATGGTCCGGGTCCTTGGTTGGGGTCAGGCAGCGGGAACCGGCGAGGCCTGGATCCCGCCTGGGCTCATCCGAGCGCCGGAACAGACGGGGTGTAGCCGGCGCCGACGATCAGGGCCTCGACCTTGGCAAGGTCGCGGGTGCCCCGGATCCAGACGAGCTTGGTGGCGGGATCCGCCTGCACGCTGGCGCCGGGGAGGCCAGCCTCGACGGCCTTGGTGATCGTGCTGGCGCAGTGCCCGCAGGTCATGTCCTCGACCCTGAGGGTCACGGCAGTGGGATCGCGCTCGGCGGTGGTGCCCGATGGAACCTGGTGGGTATTGCATCCGCACATGGGAAAACTCCGGTTGGTGTTGACGATGGGCAGACGGTGCACCTTCCCATCATGGGAAGGTCAAGCGCGTTTTTACAAGGCAGTGTGATGTCTCCATGATCGGGTGACGCCGGGCCCGACGGGCAATGCCCACGAAGAGCCACGGGCGGACAAGGCACGGTTGTTGACAGGCCCCGCGGACGGGCGTGGAATTCTGTTTGCTGGGGTGGCCTCTTGCCTGGGAGGAAACCATGGAACAGCTGAACCGTCGCCACGCGTTGCTCGGCCTTGCGATTGCGTCCACAGGGATCCCGGCGCGGCCTGCCGCCGCCCAAAGCTCCGGTGCACCAGAGGGAAGGGAGATTGCTCCCGGCGTCCGACGCGTGGACTACACCAAGCGCGAGACGATGATCCCGAACTACAAGACCGTCTCGATGCGGGACAACATCTACCAACCGGGCGCAGGCACCAGCGGTTCGAGCATGTCCAACGACATGGTCTGCCACATGCTGGAAGGCGAGCTCACCGTCAACACGGGCGCGGGCGACACCGTCTACAAGAAGGGCGACGTATGGTCGTGCGCCAAGGGGATGCCGGAGTACAGCAAGAACACCGGCACCACGGTCGCGATCATGCGGGTGATCGACCTGCTTCCTGCGTAGCAAGAAGCCCCGCCACGGCGGGGCTGTGCGTTTTCAAGCCGATGCCCTGACTGGTGTTCAGATCGCATCCGGCAATGGCAAGGAGGATCCGATGACCTTGACCACATTCTCCACCGCAGCCGCCCTGGCCGCTATGTTCTCAGTTGGCATGACGGCAACAACTTCCGCGCAGACCGCCGCAGGCGATCCCCACCATCCCGAGACGATGCTCACGCAGGCGATGCCGCCGTCCGGCATGATGGGCCAAGGCATGGGAGCGCAGCCGGCCCAGTCCAGCATGCCACCTGGTCAGCCCGCCATGATGTGCGGGATGATGCAGCCCGGCATGATGGGCCAAGGGATGATGGAACGCGGCATGACGGGCATGCCCGGCCCCGCGCCGATGAAGATCTTCTTTGCCATCGCCGATGCGAACGGCGACGGCGGGCTCTCCTTCGACGAGGTGACCGCCATCCACAAGCGGATCTTCGACAGGGTCGACGCCAACAAGGACGGCAAAGCCACGCCCGAGGAAATCCAGGCCTTCATGCGGGAGTAGTCCACGTCAGCGCGTCGCCGCTCGGGCGGCGGGGTCGATCTTCGTGCCCCGCCGCAGATCAGGCGTTCCTCATCCATTAGATCCCTGACGAAAAGTCTCACGGGTGATCAACGTCTGCATCCTCGCCAACCGTACCGGGAGATCACGATGCCTGACGCGCGGCAGGAGCATTGGAACACCATCTTCACGACCAAGGCCGAGGAGGCGGTGAGCTGGTACCAGGCGACGCCGGAAACCTCCCTGCGCCTGATCCACGCCTGCGGCCTTCCCAAGGATGCAAGCATCCTCGACGTTGGGGCAGGGGTCTCGCGCCTGCCGGACGCTCTTCTCGCGGAAGGGTTCGGCACCATCGCCGTGCTCGACATTTCGGCCGCCGCCCTGGCGAAGACCAAGGCCCGGCTGGGCGACAAGGGACGGGTGGTTCGCTTCATCGTGGCCGATCTGGCGGAATGGCAACCCGACCTCACCGTTGACCTCTGGCACGACCGGGCGGTCCTGCACTTCCTGACGGAGCCGCAGGACCGGGCCGCCTATGCGGATGCTCTCCGCCGGGTGGTGAAACCAGATGGCTTCGCCCTGATCGCAGGCTTTGCCCCGAGCGGGCCTGAGCGCTGCAGCGGCCTGCCTGTGCTGAGGGCCGGCGCAGATGTCATCGGAGCCCTTCTCGGTCCCGACTTCGATCTGCTTGAGGCATTCGAAGAGGACCACCGAACGCCCTTCGGCGGCCGCCAGCGGTTCGTGTTCATCCGGTTCCAGCGGCGCTGGTCGAGTTCCGCTTGAACAGCCCGGGCCAGCACTTGGCAGAGTGCCCCTGGAACATGGGGCGCGGCATGGGCTTGCGCGTGGTTCAGTATGGCGATTGGGAGCAATCACTCTCATGCCTGCTGTCCTTGCTGGCCAACCGATTGACAGACAGAGGACATCGTCTTCTAATTCCCACATGGGGGCTGCGATCCCCTCATGAGGCGACATGCCCAAGCATCGCGTCCAGCTCTCTTTCAGCGAGGACGCATCGCCATGCCGGCAGCCAACATCATCTCCAATGGAAAGCAGTTCCGGCTGAGCGGCGCAGGTCCTGCCGCCGATCCACGGCTGATCTCACTCGCTATCCGCCCATGAGCGGGAGAAACGGGGGCGACACAGGGAGAGCACGATGCGGATCCTGACAACCGTTGCAGTTCTTGGACTACTTGTCGGCCCGCCCGCCCTGGCTGCCGAGGATTGGCAGCAGCAAATCGCCAGTGGCCTCGGCAAGCAGGGGAGCGAAATGCCCGGGGGCGTGTACCGGGTCGGCCTGCCGCGGACCGACCTCAACGTCACGCTCGATGGGGTAGCCATCAAGCCAACCCTGGCGCTCAGCTCCTGGCTTGCCTTCAAGGCGATGGGCGACGAGGTGATGGTCATGGGCGACCTCGTCCTGACCCAGGAGGAGATCAATCCCGTGCTGACCCGCCTAGAGCAGGGTGGCGTGGAGATCACCGCCCTGCACAATCACCTTCTGCGCTCCGCGCCGGCCACGATGTACGTGCACGTGCACGGCCATGGGGATCCAAGCAAGCTGGCCACGACCCTGCGGGAGGCCCTCAACGCCAGCAAGACGCCGTTCGGAGCCGAGACCGCCGGGATCACGCCGCAAGCCGCAACGCAGGCATCGACAACGGCGTCCACGGGGCAGCTACCTGACCTCGATACGGCTGCCATCGACCGGACGCTCGGACGCAAGGGCAAGGTCAATGGCGGCGTTTACCAGGTGAGCGTGCCCCGGGCGGAGGCGGTCAAGGACGGTGGCATGGAGGTGCCGGAGGCGATGGGCTCGGCCATCGCGATCAACTTCCAGCCGACCGGACAGGGCAAGGTGGCGATCACGGGCGACTTCGTGCTCACCGCCGACGAGCTGAACCCGGTCATCAAGGCCCTGCAATCGAACGGGATCGAGGTGACGGCGGTGCACAACCACATGCTCAACGATGAGCCGCGCCTGTTCTTCATGCACTTCTGGGCCAATGATGAGGCCCCGAAGCTGGCGAAGGGGCTGCGGGCCGCGCTCGACCAAGTAAAGGTGGCCAAGGGTTGACCGACACGGCCCAAGGAACCGGTCTCCAGGACCGCGCAAACGGGACGGCTCCGCGGATGGGAGCAGCGGCCTTTGCTGTGGAAGGCTCCCGGCTCCCGCCTGACATCAGGCGAGTTCTCGTGGCCCGGTCCCTTCGCGCCTTCGGTGATGGTTACGTAGCCATCCTGCTGCCGGTGCATCTCTCACGCCTCGGCTACGATGCCTTCGGCGTCGGCCTCATCTCGACCGCATCGCTTCTGGGCTCCGCCCTGTTGACGCTCGCCCTTGGTCTGGTTGCCTACCGGATCCCGCGGCGTCGGGTCCTGCTGGCCGCAAGCCTCCTGATGGCTGCGACCGGACTGGGATTTGCCGGGATCGAGGCGTTCTGGCCGCTGCTCGTGATCGCCTTCGTCGGGACGCTCAACCCTTCCGGCGGCGACGTCAGCGTCTTCCTGCCCCTGGAGCACACCGTCGTCTCGCACGTCGTCGCCGACGAGGACCGGACGGCGGCGTTCGCCCGCTACAGCTTCGTGGGAGCCTTCTTCGGTGCTCTGGGAGCGCTCTCGGTTGGCGTGGTGGACTGGCTCGCCCCGGTCATCGCACCATCGGCCACGGTGACCGCCTTGTTCGGATTGTATGCGACCATTGGGCTGCTTACGTTCCTTCTCTACCGCCACCTGTCGCCTCAAGTGGAAGCCGGCACCGACAGCCCGCCCGCGCCGCTGGGTCCCTCGCGCGGCATCGTCTACCGGCTGGCAGCCCTGTTCTCGGTCGACGCCTTTGGGGGAGGGCTCGTCATCAACGCGTTGCTGACGATCTGGCTCAGCGAACGGTTTGGTCTCGGTGTCGCCACCATCGGGGCGATCTTCTTCGTCACCAGCCTGTGCTCGGCGGTGTCGTACTTCGCGGCGGTGCCGCTGGCGAAACGGTTCGGGCTCATCAACACGATGGTGTTCACGCACCTGCCGTCGAGCATCTTCCTGATCCTGACCACCTTCGCGCCGACGATCTGGATCGCGTTCGGGCTGCTGATCCTGCGGGGCCTGCTGTCCCAGATGGATGTCCCAACCCGGTCCTCGTATGTCATGGCGGTGGTGCGGCCTGAGGAGAGGCCCGCCGCGGCGAGCGTAACCGCCGTGCCCCGGAGCTTGGCATCCGCCGTCGCCCCACTCCTGTCCGGCTGGCTGCTGACGGTGTCACCGTTCGGCTGGCCGCTCGTGCTCGCGGGTACCCTGAAGGCGGCCTACGACCTGACCCTGCTGCGTCAGTTCTCGGCCATCAAGCCGCCGGAGGAGCGCTGATGCGGCCGGGACGGGGAGGTCGAGAAGGGGACGGTGGCGTCACAGGAGGAACCAATGGGTACCTCGGTGAAGTGGTTGCTGGTGCTGGCCGCCTTGGTGGTGACCACCGTCGTCCTTTGGCTGCTTGGCATGTCCTACGTGCTCACCGATTGATCAGGCGCCGGTCAATGTCCTGCAAGGCCCAGACGACTCCGGGGACCTCTCGTGGTTGAGCCCAATCCCGCGAACAGCCTCTGCGGCAGGGCCGTTCACCAACATATGTGAGTGCGGAGCTGACGCCTATGATTAAGGTTAAGGTGGTGGCAATCTCGTTATCCTCGCCAAGGCTCAGGACCTCGCGGGCACTGCGCGGCACAGCCTTGGAGGTGCATTCATGGCATCCGGCGACCTAAAGCGTTCCATCCTCGTCGTCGAGGACGAGGCGATGATCAGCATGCTCCTGGAGGACATGGTCTTGGACTGCGGTGGCCGGATCGTAGGACCAGCGGCGACATTCGACAGTGCCATGACGCTGGCCCGCGACGCGGAGTTCGACGTCGCCGTTCTTGACCTCAACCTGGGAGGCACCCTCAGCTATCCCATCGCCGAGGTGATCCGGGGCCGCGGCATCCCGATCATCTTCGCCACCGGGTACGGCGCGAACGGGCTCCGGGACAGCTTCCGGGATTGCCCGACGCTCCAGAAACCATTCAGCCAGAGCGATTTTGCCCGGGTGGCGGCGGCGGCCTGCTCCCAACTGCCGAGCA
This sequence comes from Microvirga yunnanensis, assembly GCF_025460875.1. Classification (NCBI taxonomy): domain Bacteria; kingdom Pseudomonadati; phylum Pseudomonadota; class Alphaproteobacteria; order Hyphomicrobiales; family Methylobacteriaceae; genus Microvirga; species Microvirga yunnanensis. Next base: position 10,059 of record NZ_JAMXFI010000074.1, on the reverse strand, counting down.
ACTGAAAGCAAGGCCAACCGCCGCACCCCTGAGAAGTCCAGAAGACCGGGCCCTTACGACAGGGCTGTCGCCGGGGCCGCGAGGTCGACGGCGCCCTGGACCAACATGATCACGCCGAGTACGCCCACGAGACCGGCAGACGCCAATGGCAGGCGGCGGAGCAGTCGGTCAGAGAAGTTGATCCGCTTGGAGGCATGCTGAATGCCCCAGGCGGCGGCGACACCGATGGACACCATCGTGATCGCCAGCCCCAGGCTGAAGGCGGCCACCGTGGCTGCGCCCAGGGTAAACTGGCCGAGCTGGAGACAGATCAGCAGCACGGTGATCGAGGCCGGGCAGGGGATCAGGCCGCCCGTGATGCCGAACAGCGCGATCTGGCCCGTCGTGACGTTGCCGCCGTTGGCCGCAAGCTGGCGGGCGATCTGCTCGGCGTGCTCGCGCTCATGGGCGTCCTCGTCGTGCTCGGCGTGATCGTGATGGTGCTCATGCCCGTGATCGTGCTCGGCAAAGCTCACCTTGTAGGTGTGAGCGTGATCGCCGTGCGACAGACGCACCCGGGCCGCGAACGCGTGCGGCTCCGGGATCTCGCCCACGGATTCGAGGTAGCCGTCCCGCTCGACGAAGCGGAACCGCTCATCCGAGCCGTCACCGCGGTCGGTTTCGACCAGCACATCCTCGGCCTTCCATGGGTTGCCACTCACGGTGCGCAGGCGCCAGCGGGGCGGCACGCCGTCCTCGAAGATCGCGAGCTCCACGACGCCATGGCCCGTGTCGATGGTCCGGACCTCGTCGTGATGATGGTGGTGATCGTCGTGACCATGGCCATGGTGATGGTGCCCATGATGGTGACGATGGAACCAGCCGATGCTCTGGCCGGTGCGCCAGAACATCCAGGCGGCGATGCCCAGGATGATCACGCCCGAGGCGATCAGCAGCCAGGCCTCGAAATGCGAGTTCAGGATTTCCTTGCCGAGCGACAGGCCGAGCATGGCCACGATCCAGACCACGAGGGAATGGGAGAGGGCGGCGCAGACGCCGAGCAGGATGGCCTGTCCGATGGTGCCGCGGATCGCCACGATGTAGGCGGCCATCATGGTCTTGGAGTGGCCGGGCTCCAGCCCGTGAAGGGCACCGAGTAGGACGGCAAAGGGTAGGTACAGCCAGCCGTTGCCGCCGGACTGAAGAAGTTGAGCAATATCAGGCATTGGGTTTGGTTTTCCAGGAATGTCTTGCGACGGCGGTCATCATTCAGTCGTCGGGAACGGCGTCATTTCAGGTAGGTGCGGACCACCTCGATGAGCTCGGCGGCGCCCTTGGCCCGTTCCGGGTCCGGCTCATGCGCCGGGTCAACGACGTGGTTGCGGATATGATCCTCCATCAGCTCCGCCGTCAGGCCGTTCACGGCCCCGCGCACCGAGGCCACCAGCATGAGCACGTCCGCACAGCCGAGCTCCGCCTCAAGCGCGCGTTCAATGGCTTCGACCTGACCTTTGATCCGGCGGACCCGGCCGAGAAGCTTCGTTTTCTCTTTGATCGTGTGGGACATGCGGCCTCCTCGCTGATGGCTTGCATCATATAGGGGGCTACCCTATCTGGGTCGAGCGCGATGTTTGCCGCAGACCGGGTTGAGGGCGTGAATAAAGACAATCCTTGTATTTCCGTGTGCGAGTTCGACAGGCGGACCGGTTGGTGCCTCGGCTGCGGGCGAACGATCCCCGAGATCCGGGAATGGCGGAACCTGACGCCCTATCGGCGTACGGCCCTCCTGCGCGAGCTGCCCCGGCGCGTGAAGCAGGTCCGGGCAGACAGTAAAGCGTCCACGGATCGAGGTGCTGGTCGGGGACGACGCCGCACGTTCCGGGTTCCGTCCGGGGCCGAACAGTCGAACTGATGGCGCATCTGCCCGATTACCTCGGCCTCTTCGGGGCCGGCTTGCTGTCGGCGACGGTCTTCCCGTTCTAGTCCGAGGTGATCCTGTTCGGCATGCTGATGGCCGAGCACTACCACGTCGGGCTGCTGGTTCTGGCTGCGAGCCTCGGCAACATCCTGGGGGCCTGCGTGAACTGGTTCCTGGGTCGGTTCATCGCCCAGTTCGAGGGCCGGCGATGGTTTCCGGTTACCAGGAAACAGGTCGCCAAGGCCGAGGGCTGGTACCGACGCTACGGGCGCTGGACGCTGCTGCTGTCGTGGGGGCCAATCATCGGCGAACCCCTCACTATCGTGGCCGGGGTGCTGCGCGAGCCTTTCCCCGTGTTCCTCGCCCTGCTCACCGTGGCCAAGACGGCCCGCTATGTGGCGGTCGCCGCGGTCACCCTCGGATGGATGTAGCTGTGGATTTCCAAATCGCGGCCATGGCTGGAACCGGCAGTCGATCATGGGAGCCTGACTGGAACCGGTACCGAACACGCGCGGGCGAGGCTAACCCCCGTTGCCGGCCGTCGCTGCCGCATTTCCGGACGGAAAACCGGTTCTAATCCATGCTGGCGCAGGGGCAGACCAGGGAGCAGTCCGATGGAAACCCGCATCGACGAGATCGGCGACCGCATCTACCGCCTCTCGACCTACGTGCCCGACATCGTGCCGCCGGCCGGTTTCACCTTCAACCAGTTCCTCATCCTCGGCGAGGAGCCGATGCTGTTCCACGCCGGTTTCCGGCGCATGTTCCCGATGGTGTCGGCAGCGGTGTCCCGTCTCATGCCGGTTGAGCACCTGCGCTGGATCACGTTCGGCCACTACGAGGCCGATGAATGCGGGGCCATGAACGAATGGCTGGCCGTTGCCCCGAACGCGCAGGTCGCGCATGGGGCTACGGGGTGCCTGGTGTCGCTGAACGACATGGCAGACCGTCCACCGCGCATTCTGGCGAATGGCGAGGTGATCGACATCGGCGGCAAGCAGATCCGCTACATCGACACGCCTCATGTTCCGCACGGCTGGGATGCCGGGGTGATCTACGACGAGACCAGCCGGACGTTGTTCTGCGGCGATCTCTTCACGCATCTGGGCAACGGCCCCGCGCTCACGGAGAGCGACATCGTGGGGCCCGCGCTTGCCGCCGAGGACATCTTCTACGACACGAGCCTTGGCCCGAGCATTGCGCCGACGGTGAGACGACTGGCGGATCTGGCCCCGCGCACCCTGGCCCTGATGCACGGCTCGTCCTATGTCGGTGACGCCGTCGCCGCGTTGCGTGACCTGGCCGGTGCCTATGACCATCGCCTGCGCGCTGTGATGGCCGAGGTGCCGGCCTAGGCATCAGCCCTTCCGGGCGGTCACCCAAAGCAGGCCTACGAGGCCGAGGTTCAGGCAAGCCAGCCCGGCCAGGGCGAGGAGCGCTGCGTCCGCGCCATTCCACTCGATGAGGACCGCGCCGATGGATGGCGACAGCGCTTGTGCAAGGAGGCTTGGCATGGCGAGCCTGCCCATCAGCGAGGCGTACCCGAAGGGTCCGAACAAGGCGAGCGGGAGCGTGCCCTTGGCGATGGAGCCGATCCCATTGCCGGCGCCATAGAGCGCCAACGCCAGGGCCAGGATTGGGAAGCCGGCGGCAAGCAGGGTCACCCCGGTCGCGACCAAGGCCACGGACGCCACCATGGTCCAGATCGGATGGTAGTGACGACCGAACGCCATCTCCACGATCCTCGCCCCGACCTGGGACGGCCCGACCAGCGCCCCGAGGGCGACGGCTCCCGCGAGCTCCAGGCCATGGGCCTGCAGGAAGGTCAGCAGGTGCACCCCGATCATCGAGGCGGTCACGGACCCGAGCGTCAGGACAGCGGCTAGCAGCAGGAAGGCCCGCGTTCGCCGGGCTCCGGTCAGGATAGCCGTGGACGCGGCTTCGGAAGCGTTCCCGGACGGCTTGCCATCCGGCCTGGCGGCCTGGATGCCAGGCAGGACAAAGGCGTGCAGCGGGAGCGAGACGAGGACCTGGAGCGCGGCGTAGACCGTGCAGGCGCCGCGCCAGCCAAAGTGCTCGACGAGCCAGGCGCTCATGGGCCAGCACACGGTGCTGGCAAAGCCGCCCCACAGGGTCAGGGTGGTGATCGCGCCCCGCGCCTGCTTGCCGTAGAGGCGGCCCACGGTGGCGAAGGCCGCGTCGTAGAGCCCCGATCCCATGCCGACGCCGATTAGAAGCCAGGCCATGAAGTACACTGGGAGGCTGTGGGCCAGCGCTAACAGCGCCAACCCCGATCCCAAGAGGACCGAGCTGCCGATGAGCACCGGGCGGCCGCCCTTGGCGTCGATGGTACGCCCGACCCACGGCGCGACCAGGCCCGCCGCGAGCAGGCCAGCGGACAGCCCGCCCACGACCCAGGCCAGCGACCAGCCGGTGTCGGCGGCCATCGGCTTCGCGAGCACCGCGGGCAGGTAGTAAGACGATCCCCAGGCGAGGATCTGGGTGACGCCTAGGGCGGAGATGACCACCCGCGGGCTTGGTTTCAGGGTGGAAGGATCCTCCACCACGGCCTCGGCTGCAGAGTTCGACACGCGCGGATCTCAGCAGCAGCCGGCGCGTTCCGCAACCTTCTCCGGCGCCTTCGCGGGACCGCAGCCGCAACCGGACTTGCTCTCGGCCTTCGCCTCCGCATCGGCGACGCAGCAGGCGTCGACCTGCGCCGGGGCGGGGCCGCCGCAGCAGCCCGACGAGGCCGGCGCCCCATCGGCCGGGAGGCTGGTCGGGCACACGCCCGTCTCCGGCAGGACGAGGTGGACGTCGTCCGCCGCGGCGAGGTCGCCGGCGATGGCTGCCACGACCGAACGCACCTGCTCATATCCTGTCAGCATTAGGAAGGTCGGCGCACGGCCGTAGCTCTTGATGCCGACCGTGTAGAAGCCCGGCTCCGGATGGGCGAGCTCGCGATGTCCGTGCGGCGGCACCGACCCGCAGGAGTGCAAGTTCGGGTCGATCAGCGGGCCGAGCGCCTTCGAGCTCTCCAGCCACGGGTCGAGATCGAGCCGCAGCTCGCGGTTCAGGTTCAGGTCCGGGCGCTGCCCGGTGGAGACCACGATCCGGTCGACCGGGCCGAGCTCGCGGATGCCCTGCGCCGTCTCGCCTGCGACCATTACCTGGTCGCCATTCGCCTTCACGCGGGTGGCGGAGAAGCCGGCCACCAGGGTGACCCGCCCGCTGTCGACGAGCGCCTTGAGGCGGGACCCGAGCTCACCGCGGGCCGGAAGCTGGTCGGCGCTGCCGCCGCCATAGACCCGCATCAGGTTCTCGCCGCGGGTCGCCCACACGATGGAGGTCTCAGGGTTCCGTTCCGCCAGCCGGGCGAGGTCGAGGAGGACGTTGGCGGCCGAGTGCCCGGCACCGACCACCAGGGTCGTCCTGCCCTCGTAGATGGAGCGGTCGCGCCCGAGCACATCCGGGATGCCGTAGGCGATGCGGTTCGCGTTCTCGGCCTCACCCTCGGCGAGGATGCCGCCCGCGCCGAGCGGGTTCGGCGCCGTCCACGTGCCGGAGGCGTCGATCACCGCCCGTGCCAGGTCGCGCCGGATCGCGCCGTTGCCGTTCGAGACGGCGAGGACGAACGGCTTGGTCTCACGCCCTCGGCTGAGCACCTTGTCGGCGCCCTGGCGGGTGATCGCCTTCACCTTGGCACCCGTCTCGATCACCGCCGCCATCTCGGGCGTCTCGGCGAGCGGCTTGAGGTAAGCCTCGTACAGGTCCGATCCCGTCAGCATCGCCTGGCCGGGCGGCTCCTGCCAGCCATGGGCCTGGAGCAGCGTGCGCGCCGCCGTGTCGGTGTTGTACTCCCATGGCGAGAAAAGGCGGACGTGGCCCCAGTCGCGGACGTTGGCGGCGACGGTCGCACCCGCCTCGTAGACCTTCACGGGAAGGCCCCTTTGGATCAGGTGGGCGGCGGCGGCCAATCCGACCGGGCCTGCGCCGATGATGGCGACGGGAAGGGCATCAGACGAGGTCATGGGAGGATTCCTTGGTCAGCAGCAGGAGGCGGGACGGGGAGAGAACCCGTCGCGCACGCGTTCGATGAAGACGCGTCCGTGGCAGCACAGGATCTTCAGCATCCGCGAGGGATCGCGGTGGCGGGGCTGGGCCAGGACGGCGAGGACGTCCGCCCGATCAAGGCCGATGTCGCGGAGGAGATGATCGTCGAGCTCACTGAGGGCAACGACGTGCCGGCGGATCCGGGCCGCGCGGGCAAGATGGAGGCCGAAGGGAAAGAAACCAGGCATCTGTCTGTCCTTTTTATATTTCCAGTACTATCGAAATAACCGGCAAAAGATAATCAGGCGGCGTTCTCCGCCTGGGCTCCGCATCCGGCGTCGGCGCAGCACTCGTTGGCTAGGAAGCCGATGAGGCCGTTCATCGCCGGGTAATTGGCCCGGCAGATCAGGGTCGTGGCCTGCCGCTCCTGCGTCACCAACCCGGTCAGCAGGAGCCGCTGGAGGTGGTGCGAGAGCGTCGACGGCGGGATGCCGATACGCTCCTGGATCTGCCCGACGGGCAGGCCTGCCTCACCGGCGCGGACGAGGGTGCGGTAGACTTCGAGTCGGGTGGTGTTCCCGAGCGCTTCGAGCTGCTTGGCTGCTTGTTCGGCGTTCATGGAAATAAGATGAAGGGATCCAGACCTCCCGTCAAGCGATATCTCTAGTTTCATCGAAATACCTTGCGACACATGGACGAGCAGGCGTCATGACCGCCCAGACTTCCTCGTCTTTGCACGGCCGCTCCATCGTGTAGGGCATCTACGAGAAGCGCACCGGCAGCGTGCAGTACCTGGTCGCCGATCCGGAAACAAAGACAAGGGCCGCTGAGCCACGCCGACCGGTCGCTCAGCCCCGGTGCTCGCGCACTTGCTGGGCGATGCGGTTCAGATGATGGTCGTGGATCCCGAACCCCTCCAGGCCATGGATGGTGTCGAAGAGATAGTCCCGGCAGGAGCCGAGCGCCCCGCAGGCGGTGGCGATCACCCGAGCCGTATCGGCCTCCGAAGCGGATCGGACATAGTTCGGAGCCTTGCGGTTGATCGTGAAAGCGACGCCGAACGTGTCTTCGGGTAGGTCGGAGCCGTGCAGCCTGACCCAGCGCGGCACATAGGCACCCGTCACCATCTCGCGCCGCCAGACCAGTTCAAGCTCGGCCTCCGCCTCGGCGCGGGCGATGCGGAAGGCCACGCCCCGGCAGGAGCCGCCGCGGTCGAGCCCAAGCACCAGGCCGGGGGCCTCCGGGGTGCCGCGCCCGATGGGCGTGGACAGGCAGAACTCGCGGTGCCAGCCGCGGATCGGGACCGGCTTCTGCTCGACATGGTGGAAGGCCGGGTTCCAGATCAGGGAGCCATAGCCAAACAGCCAGACATCGCCCGGCGCGGGTTGCGCGTCTAGGGTCGCCTGGAGGGATGCATGCCGCGCGGCATCGCTCAGCACGGGCAGATTGATCCCGGAGCGGGCGATCATCTCATGCACGAAGCCATCCCGGAGGGTTTCCCGGGTCAGGCGATGAGATCGCTTCGGCGCGGCAGATCCTTCCATTCCAATCTCCACTGGGTCGGCACTCGCGTGGCGTGGGGGCCGGTTCCCTACGGCTCTCTGCATGCCATCCGTCGGTATGTAAGTCTTCGGGGGCTGGTATGTTCATGCCGCCGGCGCATGGCAGTGTCACGCATGCTGCGCCGGCTCGAACAAGTGACGCTTGGTCGACCGTTGGGGGGTATTGCGGCGCGGGCGGGTTCGTGGACAGGCCCTGGTTCAAGGTCAGGCTGTCGTTGATGGCGCTTAATGCCACGCCCCGCCAACGCTCCTTCTCGTAGCCGGCCCTCTTGCGGATTGTGTTTCAAACCCCATATCAGGCTTACCCCAGCGGACATTGTTGTGGACTTTGAGGGCGGCGGGCGTCACCGCCGGCTTCGATGAGGCTGTGCCAGGACGGGTGTACTCCGGCCCGGCCTGTTCCTGCGCTTGTCTGACGATGCAGGCGCCCGTCTGGTACCCCATCAGCCCAGGCCCGTAGTGCGCGAGGCAGAGATGCGAAGGCATCCTGTCCGTTCGCCCCGGAGCCTGGGCCTTTTCGTTTGGGCCGCACCGAGATGCGTCTGTCCTCCGTAGCGGGGCGGAGGAGCCATATGCCTCCGCTCTACGGTAGATCGCCGGCCGTAGCGACGTTGCCCCTGCCTCCCCGTGTTCCGCTGCGGTTTGCCCGATCGCGGCGGGCAGGGGCAGCGCGCCCAATGGTGGTTTCGGCGATGACTCGGTCCATGTGCTCGCGCGCCTCACGCTTCGTTCCGAAAGTGCCACATAGTTCCAATTGCCTGCGGGAGCCGCTGAAAAACTCGACCTTGGGGTGACGGCCGTTGACATAGCGGACGGATTCGACCCGGCCGGTACTCTCACAAGTCCATTCGTTGTCGGACACGCGCACCCAGCGGCGGGCCAAGCCCAAGCGTTCCAGGGCTTCGCGGAATGCCGCCGCGCTGGCGTAGCGCCGTGCTGGGTCTGGATCACAGGCCCTCCTCAGGATCGACTTGAGCGCCCTCGGCAGGTAGGGCTTGAACCCGATTCTCCGCGCCATTGTCCCGTTGCGAAGATCCGTCTGCCAAGCCCCGGCATCATCGATCACGGTTCCCCAACCCGGCATGTTGTTGGCCACCCGCAGCAGGGTCAGGCCAGCGGCGAAGACATCGCCCAGCGGCGAGAACTCCCCCGAGTTGACCGCCTCGGGCGCAGCATGAAACTGGTAAAACAGGTCGGTCACCCTGATCCCAGTCTGCGGTTGGATGATGGTGCCGAAGTCGGAGAGCTTCGCCTTGTTCGGCGCGAGCATGATGTTCGCCGGCTTCACGTCCCGATGCACGATTCCCCGCGTGTGGGCGTGCTCCCAGACGAGTGTCGCGCTCCGCAAGGTTTTCGACGAGGCCAAGGCCGCCGCCCCGTCGCTTGTGGTGCTGGAGGAGATCGACGCTGCAGCGGCCGCCAGGGGACCGATGAGCCATGACCACAAGATTGAGGAAATCACCGAGCTTCTGAAGCTGGTCGAGAAGGCATCCCGGAATGGGATCCTCGTGATCGCGACAACGAACCGCCGCGATGCACTCGACCCGGCCATCCTCCGGCGCGGGCGCTTCGACCATTCGATTGAGATCGGCTACCCTGGTGCGGACGAGGTCCAGCTGGCCGTAAAACATCTGCTGGCGGAGCGTCGGCACGCAGATATGCCGAACCTGCCCAACATCGCCACCAAGCTGGCTGGACGCCCGATGAGCGATATCGAGTGGGTGGTGAACGAAGCAGCGCGGCGGACAGCCCAGGCCAAGAGAGATGAGATCACCGAGTTCGATCTGATGGCGGCTGTGGCTCGGTTAGGTTGAAGTTACTCTGGGGCGCGCAACGTCGGCGCCAGCCTCGCGCCTGCTGACCTAGATCTCTGATCGAGGGTGCTATTCGGACGGCCGTCGCTGGATTTCGAGAGCGCATGCAGAATGCGTACGCGCTTGCCCGGCGAAACCAGGGTCTTGCGGCAGGCCCGGCAGGCCCTTGACGCGTGGCAAAGGGATTACAACGCCATCCGACCCCACTCAGCCTTGAAAGGAATGACCCCGACCGACTGTACCAAGCACACACCCAGACAACTGCAATCGGAAGGAGTGGCTCTTCCCGTTGCTCCGACCGCCAACAACGGGCATCAATCAACCAGCGGATCCAGCTCTGAGCGGAGGATACTCAGGGCTCACGTCAGGACCCATCCTTTCCAGCTGATACAATCACTCCGTCCATAATTGCAACTACAGGGTGGAAGTCTCTCCTGGGGTAATTGACTTTCGGTTGAGCAACGGTTAGTTGCCGTCTAAACATTATAACAAGACACAAAGCGTCTCCAGGCGCTTTCTTCAGGGCATGGCAGAGTAGCCGCGATGATTATCGGACCGGGGAGAGACACAAGTTCCGAGTTGGTTCGGCAGAAGAAGCTAAACCGCGTCCAGTTTGAGAACCATGGTTTTTGGGGCTTGGATTGGCGGTGGGCGTTCCCATCTGAGGCACTTTCCTCGGATACGGTCGGTCTCATGCTACGGGTTGATTGTGAACGCTGGGGTCAAACACCGG
>NZ_JAMXFI010000073.1:0-39364 GCF_025460875.1 Microvirga yunnanensis | reverse complement strand
GGCCGCGATCGCCTTGATCTCGGCCCTGGCGCAGGCCTCCGTGATGGCCACGAGATCGCCCTGCTTCCTCACCGTGGCCGTGTTGATCGACAGGGCCCGATGATCGCCGGAAAAGTCACGCATCGCTTACGCCTCCACCCCGTGCGTGGCCATGACGCAGCGCATGCGCTCCACGGCGAGATCCGGATCGCGCAGCAGGCCGGCCCTGTCCGCCAGGCGGAAGAGCTCGGCGAGGTGCAGGGTCGAGCGTGCGCTCTCCTGCCCGCCCACCATGGTGAAGTGGTCCTGATGGCCGTTGAGATAGGCCATGAACACCACGCCGGTCTTGTAGAACCGCGTCGGGGCGCGGAAGATGTGCCGCGACAGCGGGACGGTCGGCGCGAGCGCCCCGTGGAACGCGTCGAGATCGCCGGCCGCGAGGCTCACGAGGGCCGAGGAGGCCGCCGGCGCGATGGCGTCGAAGATGCCGAGCAGCGCATGCGAATAGCCCTGTTCGTCGCCGGCGATCAGCTCGGCATAGTTGAAGTCGTCGCCCGTATACATGCGCACGCCCTTGTCGAGGCGGCGCCTCATGGCGATCTCCTTGTCCTTGTCGAGGAGCGAGATCTTGACGCCGTCGACCTTCGACGCATGGGCGTTGATGATCGCCACGCAGGTATCCATGGCGGCGTCGAGATCGGCCGTGCCCCAGTAGCCGGCGAGCGCCGGATCGAACATGTCGCCGAGCCAATGGATGATCACGGGCTCCTTCGACTGGCTGAGGATGCGGTCGTAGACCTTGACGTAGTCGTCGGCCGACCTGGCCACGCGGGCGAGCGCCCGCGACGCCATGAGGATGATGCGCCCGCCGACCGCCTCGATGGCGGCGAACTGCTCCTCATAGGCCCGGATCACGTCGTCGATGCTGCGCGCCGCCTCGGGCGGCAGGTGGTCGGTGCCCGCGCCGGAGAACACGAGAGCGTTCCCCCGCGCCTTGGCGGCGCCGACCGAGCGGCGGATCAGCTCGAGCGAGGTGGGCCAGTCGAGGCCCATGCCGCGCTGCGCCGTGTCCATGGCCTCGGCCACGCCGAGACCGAGATCCCACAGACGCTCGCGATAGGCGATGGTTCTGTCCCAGTCGATGGCGGCCTGCAGCCACGGATCCGCATCGGCGAGCGGGTCGGCCACCACGTGGGCGGCCGAGAACGCGATGCGGTTCATCGGTCCGCTCACCGTGTCGGGGAAGGATTTCGGCGCGGAGAGCTTATAGGTCTCCAGGCTGCGATTCGCCTGCGGCAGGCGGATCGACAGGGCGCTGACGGTCTCAGGCCGGTTCATGCTGCTTCTCCTTCGAGGCGCCGACATTCAGCGGCGGCACGTCGACCCAGCGACGCTCGCGCCAGCTCTCGAGGGCGCATTCCACGAGCTGCACGCCCTTGGCGCCTTCCACCAGGGTGTACTTGTAGGGCGCATCCTCGACCACGTGGCGGACGAACATCTCCCACTGGGTCTTGAAGCCGTTGTCGTAGACCGTGTTGTCGGGCACCGGCTGCCAGGTGTCGTAGAAGTCGATGGTCTGCTTCTGGTCCGGGTTCCAGACCGGGCGCGGCGTGGCCTGGCGCGGCTGGATCACGCAGTCGGTCAGGCCGGCGACCGCCGAGCCGTGCGTTCCGTCCACGTGGAAGGTGACGAGGTCGTCGCGATAGACGCGGGTGCACCAGGACATGTTGATGTGGGCGATCACGCCGCCGTCGAGCATGAAGGTGGCATAGGCGGAATCGTCGGCCGTCGCCTGATAGGTCTTGCCCTTCTCGTCCACGCGCTCGGGGATGTGCGTCGAGCCGATGCAGGAGACCGAGCGCACCTCGCCGAAGAGGTTGTCGAGCACGTAGCGCCAGTGGCAGACCATGTCGAGGATCATGCCGCCGCCGTCCTCCGAGCGGTAGTTCCAGGATGGGCGCTGTGCCGGCTGGCCCCAATCGCCCTCGAACACCCAGTAGCCGAACTCGCCGCGCACGGAGAGCATGCGGCCGAAAAATCCTGAATCGCGCAGCATCTTCAGCTTCTGCAGGCCGGGCAGGAACAGCTTGTCCTGCACCGTGCCGTTCTTCACGCCCTTCTCGCGGGCGAGACGGACGATCTTCAGGGCCTCCGGCAGGTTCGTGGAGATCGGCTTCTCGCAGTAGATGTGCTTGCCGGCGTTGATCGCCTGCTCCAGCAGGGTCGGGCGCATCTGGGTCGTCGCCGCGTCGAAGAAGACCTCGTCCTTCGGATCGGCGATGGCGGCGTCGAGGTCGGTCGTCCACCGGTCGATGCCATAGGTCTTGGCAAGCTCCTGGATCTTCTCGGCGTTCCGGCCGACCAGGATCGGATCGAGCTGCACCTTCGACCCGTCGGACAGGGTCACGCCGCCCTGGGCCCGGATGGCCGCGACGGAGCGGATGAGATGCTGGTTCATTCCCATGCGGCCGGTGATGCCGTGCATCACGATGCCCAATCTGCGCTGAGTCATAGCAAAAGTCTCCTATCGACGATGATGGTGTGCGAGCGGAACGAGACTGCTCCAGTCGGGCTCGGCGCCGCCGGCGAAACCTGGAACAGACAACAGGGACGAGGTCGGGAGCGAACCGCGCTCGAACGCAAGGCCCAGGCGGCCGCCCTGCTCCCGGTAGAGATCGGGATGCGCGGCCGCGAAGCGCGCCGCTTCCGCATCCGACGCGAGGCCGAAGCCCTCGACGTAATGGTGGCCGTTGCGCTCGGCATGGGTGAGGCCGAGGGTGGCGACGAGCGCGGTATCCTGCTGGATCCCAAGCCCTGCCTGGCACGTGAGATCCTCTGCGGAGACGAAATACCCGCCGGGCCGGGCCTCGTTCAGGGCCGAGACGCGAACGGCATTCAGGATGGACTTGTAGAACCCCTTGCAGGCTTTCGAGGATACGCCGCGATAGCCGAGCTCGACCGCGCGCGGGAAGGCATCGTAATCGCCATCGGCCTCGTCGATGATGAACGGGATCCCGTCGGCGAGATCGCCCAGGGGCGCCGCGAACGTCCCGGCCCGGTCGAACGGCTGCTCGATGTAGAGAAGGTGATTGCGGAAGGCCTGCAGCCTGCCGCCGTTCATCTCCCGCAGGAGTATCCTCAGACGTTGCGGATCGTACTGCTCGTTGGCGTCGAGGGTCGCGCGATAGTCGGGAACATGCCGCGACAGGAGATCGTGGATCGCCAGCAGCCGGGCGATGTCCGCATCGACGTCGCCGCCGATCTTGATCTTGAAGAGCCTCAAGCGCGCGAGCCGGATTTCATCCTCGAGCCCGCCGGCGCCTTCGAGGGAATCGAGCAGCCCGACCGTGTGCCGCAGCAGGACTTCGCCGGCGGGCTGCACGCCGCTCAGGAAGGACCGGATGCGCTCCGGGTCGAGGTCCGGCGTCTGGCGGGAATCGATGCCGAAGACGTTGCGCCGCACGCCGTCCGCGAAGCCGAGTTCCAGCGCCTTGAGGGCGGCGTCCGCGATGGCCTTGTCGAGGAGGGCCGGACCGAACGAGGCGGCGAGACCCGGAACTTGCCGATCGGCTGCCCACGTCCTCTGGGCCGTGAAGCCTCGAACGTGATGGCCGAAGGCCGTGTCAGGGTCCTGAGACCCGGCGTAGTTGCGCGCCGCCGCCCCAAGGCTCGCCTTCAGGTCGGCGATGGTGTCCTGCGGCGACTTGGCCGGGTTCTTGTCGAACCATTTCGGCATCATCATCTCGGCGGTGACGCCGGTCGCCGTACCCTTGCCCTCCACCTCGACGACGGCCCGCACGAAGGCCTGCGGCGCCGCGTCGACGGTCACGAGGCCGAACCGGAACGGCCGCGCGAAGCGCATGGGGCGTTCGAAGGTCTGGATCTCGAGGATGCGAAGCCGGTGCCCTGCCATGGTGTTCAATCCAGGTGGCCGCGGGCGTAGAAATGCGCGCGGATCTTCTGCGTCAGATCGACGAAGGTCGGATGTCCCATGATCTCCAGATCACGCGGGCGCGGCAGCGTGACGTCGTAGATCGCCGCGATCGTCCCGGGCCGTTCCGACATGACCACCACCCGGTCGGCGAGGAACACCGCTTCGGGGATTGAATGGGTGATCAGAAGGATCGTCTTCCCGGTCTCGTGATGGATCCGCTGCAGCTCGAGATTCATGCGCTCACGCGTCATCGCGTCGAGGGCGCCGAAGGGCTCGTCCATGAGGACGATCTTCGGATCGTGCACCAGCGCCCGGCAGATGGCGGTGCGCTGCTGCATGCCGCCGGAGAGCTGCCAGGGATACTTGTTCTGAAAATCCTCGAGGCCCGCCATGGCCAGGAGCTTGCGGGCGCGGGCGAGATGGGTCTCGCGGTCGAGCTTGCGCACCTCGACCGGGAGCATGACGTTGCGCAGCACCGAGCGCCAGGGCAGGAGCACCGGGCTCTGGAACACGATGCCCACGTCGTCCGGCGGATCCTTCACGGCGACCCCGCCGATCTGGACCTCGCCCTCGGTCGCAGGGATGAGGCCGGCGACGAGCTTCAGGAGCGTGGACTTGCCGCATCCCGAGGGGCCGACCACGGCGACGAACTCGCCTTCCGTGATGTCGAGATTGATCGGCCGCAGGGACGGCACGTCGCCGCCCCGGGTGCGGTAGGTCTTCGCGAGATTGCGGATCTCGATCATGCTGCGAGGCGCGGACGCCTCGCTCTTGGGGATGACACGCAAATGTGCCATGGCATGCGCCTGCCTGCTCACTGGGTGGCCTTCGGCAGGAAGTCGCGGGTGTAGAAAGCCTTCGGATTCTCCTTCGCGGCCGGGTCGAGGCCGCCGTACTCGATGAGGAGATTGACCGTCTCGGCCATGTTGGCGTCCGTGACGTTGAACGGACGCTGGTTCTTCGTCTCCTCGGTGCGGTAGAGCGGGATCGTCAGCTCGAAGCCTTCCTGCAGCGTGTCGGGCTTGCCGGCCTTCGGCAGCGCCTTCAGCACGGCCTGCGTGGCCTCGGCAGGAGCCTTCTCGGCGCCTTCGATGGCCTTGGTGGTCGCGCTCATGAACCGGCGCACGAGATCGGCCTTGTCCTTCAGGGTGTCCTTGTGCGCGATGATGCCCGAGGAGACGAGGTTGACGCCGTAATCCGCGAACATGACCGGCGTGACGTTCTTGCCCGTCGCGTCCTTGATCTTCATGCTCTGGTCCATGACGTAGCCGAGGAGCACGTCGGCCTGGCCGTTGATGACCGCGTTGAGCTTCGTCTGCGCGTCGCCGGAGACGATCCGCATCTCGCTCTCCTTGAGGCCCGCCTTCTTGAGGAAGAGCGGCCAGATCTGCGACATGGAATCGCCGGGCGTCGTCGCGACCGTCTTGCCGCGCAGATCCTCGGCCTTGCGGATGTTCTTCTCGGAGAAGCCCATGGCCGACATGGGGTTCTTCTGCAGCAGCACGCCCGGGGACATGACGGGAGCGCCCTTCACGGCGGCGCGGATCATGGTCGGGACGTCCGCATAGGCGAAGTCGACGGTCTTGGCCGCCACGGCCTGCACGGTCACGGCCGAGCCGCGACCTTCCTGAATCTCGAGATCGATGCCCTCGGCGGCATAGAGGCCCTTCTCCTTGCCGTAGTAGAACGGCGCGTGCTCGCCGTAGACGTACCAGTTGAGCATCAGCACGACCTTGTCGGCCGCTTGCGCCGGCAGCGACACGAAGGGCATGAGAGCCGTCGCGGCGAAGAGGGTGGCTTTCAGGAACGTCCGCTTTTTCATCAGTTTCCTCCGGTTGGGTGCCCCGCCCTTGTGGTTCAGGCGGTTGCTGAAAAATCGTGTCGCTGGCTGGCGTGCCATGGCACGGTGTAACGCTCGATGAGATCGATGATCCAGAACAGGATGACGCTGATCAGCGCCAGGATCACGAGCGCCGCGAACATGGTCGGCAGCTCGAAATTGCCGATCGATCGCTGCAGGACGAAGCCGATGCCCGAATTGGCGCCCACGAACTCTCCGACGACGGCGCCGACGACGGCCAGCGTCACGGAGACCTTCAGGCCCGCGAAGATGGCCGGCATCGCATGGGGCAGGCTCACCATGGTGAAGGCCTGGAGGCGGGACGCCTTCATGGAGCGGACGAGATCGCGCATTTCGGGGTCGAGCGACTTGAAGCCCTGCACGCCGGCGACCACCACGGGGAAGAAGCCGAGCAGGAAGGCCGAAATCACCTTCGGGGCCATGCCGAAGCCGAACCACACCACGAAGAGCGGCGCCACCGCGACCTTGGGGATGGACTGGGAGAAGACGAGCAGCGGATAGACGTAGGATTCGACCGTGCGGGACCCGGCGATCAGCATGGCGATCGGGATGCCGAACGCGGCGGAGAGGAAAAATCCCCCGAGCGTCGCCATGGTGGTGGGAATGGCCTCGATGAGCAGCTTGTCGCCCTCATTCCAGAACGCCACCGCCACGTCCTTCGGGGGCGGGATCAGGTAGGCCGGAATGGCGAAGATCCGGACCGTGAGATCCCACAGCACGACCGTGAGGACGAGAAGCCCGAACGGCTTGATCCAGGCGGAGTTCAGCAGGTTCTGACCGGCGCGCGCGAGCTTCGACGTCATGAAGCGTCTTCCTCAAGGGCGTTTCCAAACAGTGTCGGAGGCGGCTTCTGCCGCTCTATGTAACCAACTGGTTAATTAGACTCCCGGTTGTCAGACATGTCAAGCGCCGATTGCCAATTCAGGCACGCACGCCGGCGCGGACGAAATCGACCACGTGGTCGATCCGCTCCTTCATGGCGGGAGCCGACAGGAGCTCGCGTCCGAACGCCACGGACAGGGTATAGACGTTCGACAAGTAGAAGTAGCAGAGCCCCGCGATGGACACGTAAAGCTGGACCGGATCGATTCCGGGACGGATGAGCCCTGTCGTCTCGCCGCGCTTCAGGATGACGCCGATCGTCTCGATCACCGGGGAGTTCATGGTATGCACCTGCAGGGATTTCCTGAGGTGCTTCGCCCGATGCTGGTTCTCGGCATTGAGCAGCATCATGAATTCGGGGTGCTGGACGAAATAGTTCCAGGTGAAGCGCACGAGCTCCTCGAGCGCCTGCAGCGGGGTCAGTTCCTCGAGGTGGAGCTCCCGCTCGGCGGCGCGGATGTGATCGTAGGCCGCTTCGAGCGTCGCCAGGAACAGCGCCTCCTTGCTCCCGTAATAGTAGTAGAGCATGCGCTTGTTGGTGCGGGCCGCCTCGGCGATCTGATCGACGCGCGCGCCCCCGTAGCCGTGGCTGGCGAACTCAGCCGTCGCAGCCTCCAGGATCCGCCGCTTGGTCGCTTCGGCGTCTCGGATGACCTGTTTGCTGACGGCGGGAGCGTTCATGACATTCCAGATTGCTGCGGCCTTGCGACGGCAAGGCCGGCGTGCGGGTTCAGCCTTTTACCATCCCCGGACGGCAAACCGAAGCGCCCGGGACAAGGCCTGCCTCAGGCCTTTCGGGCCACGGGCAGGGCGGGCGGCAAATCTCCCTCCAAGGCCACGACCTTCCCGGGGTTGAGGATATTCTGCGGATCGAGAGCCTGCTTCAACGTCCTCATCAGGTCGAGGGCGACCGGGTCCTTGTAGCGCGCCAGCTCGTCGCGCTTGATGAGCCCGACGCCGTGCTCGGCGGAGATCGAGCCGTTCATCGCATGGACGATGTCGTGGACGATCCGGTTGAAGCGCTCCCACTGCGCCAGGAAGAGCGATTTCTCCATGTCGACGGGCTGGGTCAGGTTGAAATGGATGTTGCCGTCGCCGAAATGCCCGAAGGCGCAGACCCGCACGCCCGGAAGAGCCTCCTCGCAGGCCGTGCTTGCCGCGACGATGAAATCGGCCACGTCCGAGACGGGCACCGCGACGTCGTGCTTGATCGAGCCGCCTTCGAGGCCCTGCACGTCGGAGAGGCTTTCCCGCAGGTGCCAGAGCGCCGCATTCTGGGCCTCGCTGGTCGCGATGGTCGCGTCCTCGATGGTCCCGCCCTCGAAGGCTCCCTCCAGGACCTTCTCCAGCTGGTGGCGCAGGTCGAGTTCCGGATCGGGCGACGACACTTCGATCAGAGCGTAGGCGGCGTGATCGCCGCCGAGCGGGCGGACGGCCCCGGCGGCATGCCTGAGGACGATCTCGAGGGCGAAGCGCGGCAGGTACTCGAAGGCCGTCAGCTCGTCGCCCATGGTCCGGCGCAGGCTCTCGAACAGGCTGAGCGCCGCATGGGGCGAGGCGCAGCCCACGAAGGCCACCACCTGCGTCCTGGGCCTCGGGAAGAGCTTCAGCACGGCCGCCGTGATGATCCCGAGCGTTCCCTCGGAGCCGACGAACAGGTTCTTCAGGTCGTAGCCCGTATTGTCCTTCCGCAGGCCCTTGAGGCCGTTCCAGATCCGTCCGTCGGCGAGCACGACCTCGAGCCCGAGCACGAGATCGCGGGTGTTGCCGTAGCGCAGGACGTTCACGCCGCCCGCATTGGTCGCGATGTTGCCGCCGATCCGGCACGAGCCCTCGGACGCGAGGGAGAGCGGAAAGATGCACTCCACCTCGTTGGCGGCATCCTGAACGGTCTTCAGGATGCAGCCCGCCTCGACCGTGATGGTGGCATTGAAGGCATTCACCTCGCGGATGCGGTCGAGCCGGGCGAGCGACAGGACGATGCCTGTATGCGGCACCCCGCCGCCGACGAGACCGGTATTGCCGCCCTGGGGCACGATCGCGACCCGGGCCTTCGCGCATTCCCGCACCACGAAGGCGACCTCTTCCGTGCTGCCCGGACGGACCACGGCGAGAGCCGCGCCGCGATAGAGCTTTCGCTCCTCGACGAGATAGCCTTCCATCTCGGCGGGATCGACGATGACGTGCTTGGCTCCCAGGCGTGCGGCGAGCGCGCCCAGGAGATCGGGATGGGATTCAGGCATGAAAATCACGAACGCCCTGCATGCTGCCGGCATCGGCCGGCCGACCGACGGTACCGGTCACATTACGCGGCAGCGGCCTGCTGTCGAGCGGTCATTTCGGCCGCCAGCAGAGCCCGGGCGGTTTCCCTGATCTCCCCGTGGATCGCCGGATCGGCCTCGGTGAGGAGCGGCAGGATCGGGCCCATGTCGGCGACGCCCGACAGGGACACGGCCGTGTGGAGAACCCGGATCGCATTGTGGCGCTCGCGGATCGCCTCAAGAGGCAGGAAGACCTCGAGGAGGCGCTTGGCCTCGGCCTCGTCGCCGCGCTTCAGCGCGTGGAGATAGGCCATCGACAGGTGCGGGGCGATGCACACGCAGCCCGCCGTGAAGCCGGCCAGCTTGAAATGCGTCAGGTGCGGGAAGGCCGGAGGCTCGCCGAAGCCGCTCACGATCCGCTCCGCCCCGACCGCGTCGATCAGCTCCTGCAGGTAGGCATCCTGCGTCAGGTCGGCGCGCGGCACGGCGTACTTGATGCCGAAGACGGCGCCCCGCTCGACCAGCCGCCCCATCGCCTTGGCGGGCACGTACTGATCGGTCTTGATGTAGACGATGAGCGGAACGCCCGACCGGTCCACGAAATCCTCGAGCCCGCGCACCACGCCGTCCGGGGTCTGCGGGGCGACCATCGGCAGCGCCATCGCGACGGGATAGCGGCGGCTCTTCAGGATCGCCGCCTCGTCGACGAGCTTGCCCCAATCCGGGCCGACCGATGGGATCAGCCAGGTGCTGTCGGCGACCGATTCCTCGAGGCTGTCGAGCCAGTCGGCAAAGCGCGAGACCGGCCAGTTGTGCACGTTGGCGTTGCCGCCATAGAGCAGCGTCGACACGCCACCGGCCTCGAGGTGGCGGATCAGCTTCGCATTGGCGTCCCGGTTGGCCTCGAAATCAGGCGTCAGGGCAAAGGGCGGAACCGCCAGAACGGAACGGGCAAGTTCGGAGGTTTCGATCTTCGTCAGCATGGATGTGGTCTCGCTGTTTCAGGCGGTTTCGAATGGGCCGGGCGCCGCCCGGCTTCGGCGTCTCGATGGTCGGTTCTTACTGCGGTTCCTACTGGCCGAGCTGGATGCCGACGGCCTTGACCACCTCGGACCATTTCTGCCGCTCGGCCTGGATGTACTCGGCGAACTGCTTCGGGGTCATCGGTGCCGGCGTCGAGGCCAGTTCGGCGGCCTTCTTCTGGACCTCGGGCTTCTCGAGAATGGTCTTCACGTCGGCCGCGATGGTGTCGACAATGGCCTGCGGCGTGCCGGCCGGCGCCCAGAGCCCGTTCCAGGAGGTGGCGTCGAAGCCGGTCAATGCCTCGGCGACCGCCGGGATCTCGGGCGCCTGCGGGCTGCGCTCCGGGCTAGTGACGGCGAGCGCCCGGACGGTGCCGGCCTGCGCCTGAGGCCACGCGATGGTCATGTTGTCGAAGGCCAGGTCGATGTGCCCGCCGAGCAGACCGTTGACGATATCCTGGGAACTGCGGAACGGAACGTGGGTCATCTTCGCGCCCGTCTTGAGCTGAAACAGCTCGGCCGCCAGATGCTGCGACGTTCCCGCTCCGGACGAGCCGTAGTTGAGCTTGCCGGGGTTCTGCTTGGCGTATTCGACGAAGTCCGCGAAGGTCTTGACCGGGACCTTGGGCGTCACCACCAGAAGGTTGGGAAGCTTGGCCAGGCCGGTGATCGGGATGAAATCCTTCTCCGCGTCGTGGGGGAGATTCTTGTAGAGGTACGGGTTGATGGCATGCGTGCTCACCGTCCCGACGAGGAGCGTATGCCCGTCGGGCGCGGCCTTGGCGACGGCCGTCGTCCCGATATTCCCGCCCGCTCCCGGACGGTTCTCGATGACGAAGGGCTTGCCGTACTTGGCCTGAAGCTGCTCGGCGACGATGCGGGCGAACAGATCGGTCGTGCCGCCGGCACCGAACGGCACAACGATCGTGACCTGCTTCTGCGGCCAAGCCGGGGCTTGCGCCTGCGCGGCGCTAAGACCGAGCAGCGAGAGTCCGATCGCCGCGAGCAACTGCCTCATGTGTTCTCTCCCTGGTTCCCGTTTTCACCGGACTTCGGCCTCGGAATTGCGATTTATCTTGTATGGCAACATACAAATTTTGACAAGCGGATAGGAATGGGCTCATGATCATTCCGCGCAAGGGCACCTTTCCACCAGGATATGTGCCTGTAATAACGATTTCTTTTGACTTGGGAGAGGCCAGCAAGTAGTGAGACATACGACAAGTTGGCCTGCCAAACCAGGCAAATCACCTGAGAGGCCGGCCGCTGCACCGGGACTCGGCGCAGGCTTGGCGGATCGCTTCCGAACGACCGGCGGCGACCCTGGACCCCTTCAGCATTCAGCGCCTCGAAAGCGGCACGCAACGACCCCATGAACGAACGCTCATTCCTCTCCGGCCTGTCCCTCAACACCGTCGCCCGCAAGCGCAATCTCGTGAGCGATCTGGCGGAAGCGATCTCGCGCGAGATCGCCGAAGGACGGCTGCAGGCGGGAGATCGTCTGCCCACCGAAGCCGAACTCGCATCGGCCGCCGGCGTCAGCCGGACGGTGGTTCGCGAGGCCGTGGCGGCGCTCAAGGCGGCCAAGCTCGTGCAGACGCGCCAGGGCGCCGGCGCCTTCGTGCTCCCGCCCCCGCCGAAATCGGATTTCTTCGCATCCCTCAGCAACGGCGAGGTCGACGATATCCTGGCCATGCTGGAGCTGCGCCTGGCCGTGGAAGTGGAAGCGGCATCGCTGGCGGCCGTGCGCCGGACCGACGAGGAGATGGCCGCGCTCGACCGCGCCCTGGAGAACATCGTCAAGGGCGATGATTACGGCATCGCGGCGGATCTGGAATTCCACCGTATTCTCGCGGGAGCGACCAAGAACCCGTATTTCGCACGCTTCCTGGACTTCCTCGGGGAGTTCGCCGTGCCCCGCCGCCTGGGCCAAGTCGCCCAGGTCGGGGAGGATCAGCGCCAGCGCGACTATCTCGGCGTGATCGAGCGGGAGCACCGGGCGATCCGGGATGCGATCGCCATGGGCGACTCGAATCTCGCAGCCGCCATGATGCGTGCGCATCTCGCCAACAGCCGCAACCGCTACTCGGCCCGCATGCTGCAGGTTTCGGCCAAGCCCGCGCCCAAACCGGTCAAAGTCCGGTCGGCTGCGAAAGCCTAGAGCCTCGGACCCAAAAGTGGACACCACTTTTGGGATTCATCCGAGGCTCCCTCTCTTGATCTGCGCATCGGAAGAGGCGGAAAACCGGGTCCACTTTTCCGTCCGATGCGCTAGGCCTCTCTGGGCAAAACGGGCCGCCACCCTTGACAGAGTGCGTCAAAACGGCGACCAATTCCTAAATTTGTATGATATATGGCTTTTGCGCCGCGAGGCGCAGGGAGAGGAACGAGAATGGCCAAGCGATCGCCTGAGCAATTGAGGAGCCACCGTTGGTTCGGCGTCACCGATCTGCGTTCCTTCGGGCATCGGTCCCGGACCCTCCAGATGGGCTATGCGCGCGAGGACTTCATGGGCAAGCCCGTGATCGCGATCATCAACACCTGGAGCGACATCAATCCCTGCCACTCCCACTTCCGCGCGCGGGTCGAGGACGTGAAGCGCGGCGTGTGGCAGGCGGGCGGCTTCCCCATCGAGCTGCCGGCGCTGTCGCTGTCGGAAAACTTCGTCAAGCCGACCACGATGCTCTACCGCAACCTCCTCGCCCTGGAGGTGGAGGAACTCCTGCGCTCGCATCCGATCGACGGCGCGGTGCTCATGGGCGGCTGCGACAAGACGACACCCGCGACCGTCATGGGTGCGATCAGCATGAACCTGCCGATGATCTTCATGCCGGCCGGCCCCATGATCCGCGGCCACCACGGCGGCACGATCCTCGGCTCGGGCTCGGACATCTGGAAGTACTGGGCCGAGAAGGAGGCCGGCACCATCACGAACCAGCAATGGAACGACATGGAGGCGGGCATCGCGCGCTCGCCCGGCACATGCATGACCATGGGCACGGCCTCCACCATGACGTCCATCGTCGAGACGCTCGGCCTGAGCCTGCCCGGCGCCGCCTCCATTCCGGCCGTCGACGCCGCGCATCCGCGCATGGCGAGCCTCACCGGCCGGAAGATCGTCGAGATGGTCTGGGACGATCTCAAGCCCAGCGACATTCTCACCCGGCACTCGTTCGAAAACGCCCTGATGGTCCACAACGCCCTTGCCGGCTCGACGAATGCGATGATCCATCTCGTGGCGATGGCCGGGCGCGCGGGCGTTGAGGTCACGCTCCAGGATTTCGACGATTTCGCCCAGAAGGTTCCGGTGATCGCCAATCTTCGCCCCTCGGGCGAGTGGCTGATGGAGGACTTCCACATCGCCGGCGGCATTCGCGGCCTTCTCTCGCGGCTCGCCCCGATGCTCCATCTCGACGAGCGCACCGTGGCCGGAACCCTGCGGGACGCGCTCGAAGGCGCGGCCGTCTACAACGACGACGTGATCCGGCCACTCGACAAGCCGATCGCCGCCTCCGGGGGCACGGCCATCCTGCGCGGCAACCTGGCCCCGAAAGGCTGTGTGATCAAGCCGCCGGCCGCGGAAGCGCGGCTGCTGCAGCACACGGGGCCGGCCATCGTGTTCGACACCTATGACGAGATGACGAAGGCCGTGAACGACCTCGACCTCGACGTCACGCCCGATCACATCATGGTGCTGCGCAATGCGGGTCCCATCGGGGGCCCGGGAATGCCGGAATGGGGCATGCTGCCGATCCCGAAGAAGCTCCTCAAGCAGGGCGTGCGCGACATGCTGCGCATCTCCGACGCCCGCATGAGCGGCACGAGCTACGGCGCCTGCATCCTGCACGTCTCCCCGGAAGCGCACATCGGCGGCCCGCTCGCGGCCGTGCGCACGGGCGACCTCATCACGGTCGACGTGCCGAATCGCTCGATCCATCTGCACGTGAGCGACGAGCAGATCAAGGACCGCCTGCGCACCTGGTCGCCGCCGCCGCGTGACTACCCGCGCGGCTACAACAAGCTCTTCGCGCAGCACATCCGCCAGGCGGACGAAGGCTGCGACTTCGACTTCCTCGAAGGGGCCGGCGGCGTGCCGGAACCCGAGATCCACTGATCCTCCCCCTGCCGACGGTCCTGCCTCCCGGTGGTGCCGTCGGCTTTTTCGTGTCCGCCCATGAGCATTCAAAAAACCGCCTTCGGGGCCATCGAGGGCCAGCCGGTCGAGGCCTTCGACATCGAAACCGGCCCTGTCCGCGCGACGATCATCACCTATGCGGCCGCGTTGAGCCGCCTGTTCGTTCCCGACCGTGAAGGAAAAGCCGCCGACATCGTTCTGGGCTACGACGATCCGGCGGCCTACGTGCAGAACCGCGGCTCGGCGGGAGCGATCTGCGGGCGCTTCGCCAACCGCATCGCGGATGCGCGTTTCACGCTCGACGGCAAGACCTATGGCCTGTCGCCGAACGAGCCGCCGAACCACATCCATGGCGGCTTCGGCGGCTTCAGCAAGCGGATCTGGACGGGTGAGCCCGATACGGCCGGCAACGCCGTCAGGCTGACGCTGCACCGGCCCGACGGCGACGAGGGCTATCCCGGCGCCGTGACCACGTCGGTGACCTATCGTCTGACTGATGAACCGGCGCTCGAGATCGTCATGGAAGCGACGACCGACCGCCCGACGGTGGTGAACCTCGCCTATCATGGCTACTGGAATCTCGCCGGCCACGATTCCGGCCATGTCCGCGACCAGCACCTGCTGATCGAGGCCGACCGTTATACGCCGGTCGGACCCGGCAAGATTCCCACCGGCGCGTTTGCGCCCGTGGCCGGCACGGCGTTCGATTTCAGATCGTCACGGCCCATCGGCGCGATGATCGACGACACGACCCAGCTTCCCGAGGCCGGCTACGACCACAATTTCTGCCTCAACGACCGGGGAGCCCCCCTGCGCCGCGCGGCGCGCGCCCTGGATCCCGTCTCACGCCGGGGCCTGGAGATCTGGACCGATCAGCCCGGTGTTCAGTTCTACACGGCCAACCATTTCGGCAAGGTTCCGGCGGTGGGCAAGGGCGGCGCCGTGTACGAGAAGCATGCGGGCTTCGCGCTCGAGACGCAGAACTTTCCGAACGCTCCGAACATCCCGCATTTCCCCTCGGCGGTGCTGCGCCCCGGCGAGACCTATCGCCACGTGATGCGCATTCCGTTCTTCGTCGCGCCCGTCTGATCAGATCCCGGAGGCGAGATAGCCTCCGTCCACGTTGAGCACGGTGCCGGTGACGAACCCCGCGGCCGGAGAGGCCAGATAGATTGCCGCGCCCACGAGCTCTTCAAGCTGCCCGAAGCGGCCTGCGGGCGTTCTCAGGAGCGCATTGTCCTTGCGCGTCTGGCTCATCTTGGCCTGATTCAGCTCGGTCATGAAGAACCCCGGCGAGATCGCGTTGACGCGCACGCCCCGGTCGGCCCATTCGGCGGCCAGCGTCTTGGTCACGCCGACGACACCGTGCTTGCTGGCGGCATAGACCGACGCCAGCGGCCAGCCGCGATGGGCGGCCAGCGACGCGATGGTGACGATCGATCCCGAGCCGCGCGCGAGCATGTGCCGGCCGAAGCGCGTGCAGGTAAAGAACACGCTGCGCAGGTTCGTCTGCATGATCCCGTCGTACTCCTCCGGCGTGACCTCCTCGGCGGGCTTGAGGATCGTCGTGCCCTGGCATGCGACGAGAATGTCCACAGGCCCGAACTCCGCGAGAACGGATGCCACGAGCCTGTCGATCTCTTCTGGGTGCACCGCGTCGACCACGTAGCCCCTCGCCGCCGGATCGGTCTCCTGCAGGCGCTCTGTCGCCTCCTGGACTTTCGTGGCGGTTCGCGCCGCGATTGCCACCCTGGCGCCGCTCTCCTGAAAGCCGTGCGCGATGGCGTTGCCGATCCCGCTCGACCCTCCGACGATGACGGCCGTCTTGCCCCGCAGCGCTGGTGTCGATCCTGCCATCGTCACGGTCCTTCGATGCTCAACCAAGATTCTTCCCCTCGAGACGTTGCGGCTGCACGGACGGGTCCGGCCGCGCCGTGGCGCTTCTGCGCAGGTGCGCCATCCTGTTCTCGGCCCGCCGCCCCTGTGCGAGCAGGTACAAGACCGATCCGATCACCACGAGGGCTCCGGCGAGCACATGCGGCTTCGGCTCGTCGCCGAACACGAACAGGCCGATCGGCAGGGCCCAGACGAGCTTGGTGTACTGCATGGGGGCGACGCTGGACGCGGGCGCCCGGCGCAGGGCTTCAAGCATCAGGAACTGCGCCGACACCATCACGAACCCGGACAAAGTCACCAGTCCCAGGTCGCTCCATGCGGGCGCGTGGCTCAGGTACACGCCCGGCAGGCTCGCGGTCAGCTGCCCGGCCATCACGGCGGCCACCATGACGGCGCGGTTCTCCTGCGATCCGATCGTGCGCATGATCAGAATGACCCCGGCACCGACGAACACGTTGAGGAATGCCGCCAGATGCCCGAGGGACAGGGCGGCATGTCCCGGCTGCACCATGATCAGAATGCCGGAGAAGCCTACGAGGATCGCGGCCCATCGCGCCGGCCCCGTGCGCTCGCCGAGAAGCCACGCGGCCGCCACCGTGACGACGAGCGGCGAGCCGAAGGTGATGGCGTAAACGTCGGCGAGCGGCAGGAGCGAGAAGGCATAGAAGCCCGAGACCGTGCCGATCCCGGCCAGGAAGCCGCGCCCGATCAGCATTTTGGGATTGCGGACGGCCGAGAGCCTGTAGGCCTTGTCGCGCCAGATGACGATGCCCACGACCATGCACGCGACGCCCGCCTGCATGGCGATGATCTGGAAGGTGGGGTAGCGCAGGGAGAGGAGCTTCACCAGGGTGTCGCTGGTCGCAAACAGACCGTTTGCGGCGATCGCAAAGAGCACACCTGTCAGACGGGGCAAGGGCGTATCCCACCGGGTTCGAGCCCGCCGGCAGCGAACTCATTGTATTTGCATGTCATCATACATGTTTTCGGCTGCCCCGGAATGCCCGGGACGCATAGGTGGGAAGCGCTGCCGGCGCACCGTCCGCTGCTCTGCGCGCCCGGCCGTCGAAGACCCGGCGGCTGTTTTCACGGGTCCGGCCGGGCCATGAAAAAAGGCGGCCCATGGGCCGCCTTCCGGAAGGATGGGATCGAGACCCCTCAGGCCGCGATCGAGGTCTGCGGGGCGGCGGAGCGGACGTCCGAATCCACATGGCCCTCGAAGCGCTTGAAGTTCTCGTTGAACATGTCGATCAGGCGCTTGGCGGTCTCGGCGAACTCCGCCTTGTTCTGCCAGGTCTTCACCGGGTAGAGGATGTGCGGCTCGACACCGGGCACCGAGGTCGGAACCGCGAAGCCGAAATAGGGATCGCGGCGGAAATCGGCCCGGGAGAGCGAACCGTCGAGGGCCGCGGTGAGCAGGCGGCGGGTGACGCGGATCGGCATGCGCCGGCCGACGCCGTACTTGCCGCCCGTCCAGCCGGTATTGACCAGCCAGCAATCCACCGAATGCTTGGCGATGAGATCGCGCAGCAGGTTGCCGTATTCGGACGGATGACGCGGCATGAACGGCGCGCCGAAACAGGTCGAGAAGGTCGCCTCCGGGTCCTTCACGCCCTTCTCCGTGCCGGCCACCTTGGCCGTGTAGCCGGACAGGAAGTGGTACATGGCCTCGGCCGGGGTCAGCTTCGCGATGGGGGGCAGCACGCCGAAGGCGTCGCAGGTGAGCATCACGATGTTCTTCGGGATGCCCGCGCGGCCCGTGGCGCTCGCATTGGGAATGAAGTCGAGCGGATAGGCGCAGCGCGTATTCTCGGTCTTGGACGCGTCGTCGAAATCGGGAATGCGGGTGATCGGGTCGATGGTCACGTTCTCCAGCACCGTGCCGAAACGCTCGGTGGTGGAGAAGATCTCGGGCTCCGCCTCGCGGGACAGGCGGATGGTCTTGGCGTAGCAGCCGCCCTCGAAGTTGAACACGCCGTTCGGCCCCCAGCCATGCTCGTCGTCGCCGAGCAGGATGCGGTTCGGATCGGCCGAAAGCGTTGTCTTGCCGGTGCCCGAGAGGCCGAAGAACACGGCCACGTCGCCCCGGTCGCCCACATTGGCCGAGCAATGCATGGGCATGACCTTCTGGGCGGGCAGCACGTAGTTCAGGTAGGTGAAGACCGACTTCTTCATCTCGCCCGCATAGGACGTGCCCCCGATGAGCACGATCCTGCGCTTGAAGTCGCAGGCGATGACCGTCTCCGTGCGGCAGCCGTGACGGGCCGGGTCCGCCTTGAAGGACGGCAGGTCGATGATCGTCAGCCCGGGCACGTAATCGGCGAGCTCGCCGCGATCCGGACGGATCAGCAGGTTGCGGATGAAGAGCGAGTGCCAGGCATATTCCGTGAACACGCGGGCCTTGACCCGATAGGCCGGATCGGCGCCGCCGTAGAGATCCTGGGCGAACAGCTCCTTGCCTTCCGCATGGGACAGGAAGTCGGCCAGCAGGGTGTCGAAATGGCCCGGCGTGATGGCGCCGTTGTTGTCCCACCAGACGGTGCTTTCCGTGGTCTCGTCGCGCACCACGAACTTGTCCTTGGGCGAGCGGCCCGTATGCACGCCGGTATCCGCCAGGAGCGCCCCGCCCTGCACGAGCCGGGTCTCACCGCGGGTCAGGGACTGCTCGTAGAGCGCGGGCGCCTCGAGGTTCCAGTAGACCCGTTTGAGATTGCGGAGGCCGGAGACCTCAGCCCCCTGTGCGCTGTTGAACACGCCGATATTTTCCACGGAAGACTTCTCCTGGTTGGCGGTCGCCGCGCAGCCGGAACAGCCGCCGTCCGATGACCGTCACATGGGGTGGGTCAAACGATCCGGGCAAAACTTTGCCGTCCCGCTTGAACATGGAACCTTCTTTAGGTCAGCTGACGGTGCCGTCAACTCAGGTTGTTTCATCGCATTCTATTTTTCCGGGAACCAGACCTCCATCCGTCGTAATCCCTCGAATTTCCAAGCAATTCTGGAATTCTTTCGTATGATGAGCGGGCTTTCTTACCCGGCTCCGGACCCTTGCCGCGCCGATGCGGGGACGGCCTGGCCAACCTGTCCAAATCGTAACCGGGCGCTCATCGACGGTTGAACCCACGGCTCTTAAGCACCACTCTCTGGACCGCCCCTGGTCACAGACGGGGCGAAAACCATATTTATGCCACGAGAAAGGCGCAGTTGGGACGTTTTAGAGCCCTCTGCGTTGTCAGACGAGTCAGAATGCTGACAATCGTCCGTGCCAAGCTAAGGAAGAGTTCATGCCAACGATCGCCCTTGTCGATGACGATCGCAACATCCTGACCTCTGTTTCCATCGCCCTCGAAGCGGAGGGCTACCGCATTCAGACCTATACGGACGGGGCCTCGGCCCTCGACGGGCTCAAGCATGCCCCACCCGATCTGGCGATCTTCGACATCAAGATGCCGCGCATGGACGGCATGGAGCTTCTGCGCCGCCTGCGCCAGAAATCGGACCTGCCGGTGATCTTCCTGACCTCGAAGGACGAGGAGATCGACGAGCTGTTCGGCCTCAAGATGGGCGCCGACGACTTCATCCGGAAGCCGTTCTCGCAGCGTCTCCTCGTGGAGCGTGTGAAGGCCGTCCTGCGGCGCTTCGCGCCCAAGGACCAGACCGTCCCCAAGGAGGCCGACCCGAAGGCCCTGGAGCGGGGCCAGCTGAAGATGGACCCGGAGCGTCACGCCTGCACCTGGAAGGGCGAGCCGGTCACCCTCACGGTGACGGAATTCCTGATCCTGCAGGCGCTCGCCACGCGCCCCGGAGTGGTGAAAAGCCGCAACGCCCTGATGGATGCGGCCTATGACGATCAGGTCTATGTGGACGACCGGACCATCGACAGCCACATCAAGCGCCTGCGCAAGAAGTTCAAGTCGGTTGACCAGAGTTTCGAAATGATCGAGACCCTCTACGGCGTGGGCTACCGCTTCAAGGAAGCCTGACGCCTTGACGCGCAAGCAACCTGGCAAGCAACCTGGCAGGCAACCTGGAAAGACGGCCATGGTCCGGTGGTCGGAAGCCCGGACCATGCCTTGAACGAGTGGCATGAAGGCTGACCCCATCCACGCCGAGGCGGCATTCGACGATCCGCCCGCTCCTCAGGGGGCCCTGGCCCGGCTGAAGCATTTCGGCCGCATGATCGTGCAGCGCGGCTCGTCGAGCCTCACGCGCCGGATCGTCGTGCTCAATCTGGCCGGGCTCGTGGCCCTGCTGATCGGCTTCCTCTATCTCAACCAGTTCCGCGAGGGCCTCATCGAAGCCCGGGTCCAGAGCCTTCTCACCCAGGGGGAGATCATCGCCGGGGCGATCGCAAGCTCCGCGACGGTGGAGACCAACACGATCACCATCGATCCGGATCAGCTCCTGCAGATGCAGGCCGGCGAGACCGAGCGGTTCACCGACGAGTCCTTCTCGGCCCTGGAATTCTCCATCAATCCGGAGCGCGTCGCTCCCCTGCTGCGCCGGCTGGTGACGCCGACCAAGACCCGCGCCCGCATCTTCGACCGGGAAGGCATGCTGCTGCTCGATTCCCGGTCGTTCTATTCCCGCGGCGACATCCTGCGCATGGATCTTCCGCCGGTCGCCAATGTGGAGAACACGACGAGCTTCATCGAGCGGACCTGGAACAGCCTCCGCAAGATGTTCCGGCGCACGGTGCGGCCCGTCCAGGAGGAGGTCGGCCCCGCCAACGGCAAGTCCCTTCCGGAAGTCCAGCAGGCCTTCGCCGGCCAGCAATCGAGCGTGGTGCGCGTCAACAACCGCGGCGAGACCATCGTGTCCGTGGCCGTGCCGATCCAGCGCTTCCGCACGGTCCAGGGCGCGCTCCTCCTCTCGACCCAGGAAGGCGACATCGACGCCATCATCGCGTCCGAGCGCTTCGCGCTGCTCCAGGTGTTCCTGGTGGCGGCCGTGGTGATGATCGTGCTGTCGCTCTTCCTCGCCGGCGCCATCGCGGGGCCGGTCCGGCGGCTGGCGGAAGCCGCCGAGCGGGTGCGCTGGGGCACGAAGTCCCGCCAGGAGATCCCCGACTTCACCGGCCGGGCGGATGAGATCGGCCACCTCTCGGGCGCCCTGCGGGACATGACCAAGGCGCTCTACAACCGCATCGACGCCATCGAGAGCTTCGCGGCGGACGTGGCGCACGAGCTGAAGAACCCGCTGACCTCCCTGCGCAGCGCCGTGGAGACCCTGCCGCTCGCCCGCAGCGACGAGTCCCGCCAGCGTCTCCTGTCGATCATCCAGCACGACGTGAAGCGTCTCGACCGGCTGATCAGCGACATCTCGGACGCCTCGCGCCTCGATGCGGAGCTCGCCCGCGCCGATGCGGAGCCGGTGGACATGGTCCGCCTCCTGGACGCGGTGGTGTCGGTCGCCAACGAGCGCCGGCAGGGCCACGACCCGCTGATCACCCTGAGCATCGACCGGCAGGCTCAGGGACGCGACGCCTTCCTGGTCCTCGGCCACGACAGCCGCCTGGGCCAGGTCTTCAACAACCTGATCGACAACGCCCGCTCCTTCTCGCCGCCCGACGAGCCCGTGAAGGTTTCCATGCACCGCCGCAGGAACCAGGTGGAAATCCTCGTGGAGGACAGTGGACCCGGCATCGAGCCCGATGCCCTCGACCGGATCTTCGAGCGCTTCTACACGGACCGGCCCGAGCAGGGCTTCGGCCAGAATTCCGGACTCGGCCTGTCTATCTCGCGTCAGATCATCGAAGCCCATCGCGGGACCATCCGGGCCGAGAACCGGCTCGGCCCACCCGACGAGGACGGCGAGCCCGAGCGCCTGGGCGCCCGCTTCGTCATCCGTCTTCCGGTCGAAGGCGTGAAGGCCAAGAAGGAGCAGGACCGGAAGGACCGGGCCAGGCGCGATCCGGGAAAGAAGGCCCCGTGAGCGACGCCGAGACGATCCACGGCGGCTGCGTGCTGGTCGGCGAGGCCGGACTTCTGATCCGGGGCCCGTCGGGATCGGGCAAGTCGACGCTGGCCCGCGAGGTGGTATCGCTCGCCCTCAGGGCCGGCCGGTTCGGTCGGCTGGTCAGCGACGACCGCACCCGCCTCGAGGCGCTCCATGGCCGGCTTTTGGCGCGGCCCGTGGATCCACTCGGCGGCAGCATCGAGGTCTTCGGCCTGGGCATCGTCCGCCAGGCCTTCGAGCCCGCGGCCGTCATTCGCCTGGTGGTCGATCTCTCGGAGGATCCGGCCCGCTATCCCGACGCCCAGGACGGGCATGTCGTCCTGTGCGGCGTCATGGTCCCTCGCATCCGGATGCAGGCCGGGGCAATCTCCGCGGACGTCGCCCTGGGCTGCCTGAGTGGTCTGCGCGACACGGTCGTGACACTGTGATGAACTTTTCCTCTCAATGCTCTTGCGCTTGGCTTCGCGGTGCACAAAATAGCGGCTCCGCTCTCGGAGCGTTCGGACTTGTAACATTATGATTGGAATGGTGCTCGTCACCCACGGGCAGCTCGCGACGGAATTCAAAGCGGCGCTTGAGCATGTCGTGGGGCCCCAAGAGCAGCTCGAAACGATCACGATCGGCCCCGACGACGACATGGAGACACGGCGCAAGGACATCATGGCCGCCGTGTGCCGGGTCAACTCGGGACAGGGAGTCGTGGTTCTGACGGACATGTTCGGCGGCACGCCGTCGAACCTGGCCCTGTCCTGCATGAACGGGGGCTCCGTCGAGGTGGTGGCGGGCATCAACCTGCCCATGCTGATCAAACTGGCTTCCGTCCGGGACGAGGAACCCTTGTCCGACGCGGTCTCCCATGCCCAGGAGGCGGGGCGCAAGTACATCAACATCGCCTCGCGCGTCCTCTCCGGAAAGTAAGCCTCATGGACCGGCCCTTCGACCAGGACTGCCCGCCTGCCGCCGTGCCGGATGGAGCCGAAGTCCGGGAGCTTCCCATCATCAACCGCCGGGGCCTGCACGCCCGCGCCTCGGCCAAGTTCGTTCAGACCGTCGAACGCTTCAATTCCGACGTCACCGTGACCCGCTGCGGCGAGACCGTGGGCGGACGCTCGATCATGGGACTCCTGACCCTGGCGGCCGCCCAGGGCACCTCGATCACCGTCACGGCCAAGGGGGAGGATGCGGCCCTCTGCCTCCAGGCCATCGATGACCTCCTCGCCAACCGGTTCGGCGAGGACGAGTGATCGAAGTGGACATATAAAGACATCTTTATATCTTGATTGCCTCTTCCCGCGGGCTCTGATAGAGACGGCACCAATTCAACCGAACAGGTGCAAGAGAGAGGCCATCATGGCGCAGGATTACATCGTCAAAGACATCAGCCTTGCCGATTTCGGCCGCAAGGAGATCTCGATCGCCGAGACCGAGATGCCGGGCCTGATGGCCGTTCGCGAGGAATACGGCCCGAAGCAGCCCCTGAAGGGCGCTCGCATCGCCGGCTCTCTCCACATGACCATCCAGACCGCCGTGCTGATCGAGACCCTGAAGGCTCTCGGCGCGGATATCCGCTGGGTGTCCTGCAACATCTATTCGACCCAGGACCACGCCGCCGCCGCCATCGCGGCCGCCGGCATCCCGGTCTTCGCCTACAAGGGCGAGACCCTGAAGGAATACTGGGACTACACCGCCAAGCTGTTCGACTGGCACGGCGGCGGCGTCCCGAACATGATCCTCGACGACGGCGGCGATGCCACCATGCTGGTCCATCTCGGCCTGCGCGCCGAGCAGGGCGACACCGCCTTCCTCGACAAGCCGGGCTCCGAGGAGGAAGAGGTGTTCTTCGCGCTCATCCGGCGCCTCCTCGCCGAGAAGCCGAAGGGCTGGTTCGCCGAGATCGCCAATTCGATCAAGGGCGTGTCGGAGGAGACCACCACGGGCGTCCACCGCCTCTACATCATGGAGAAGGAGGGCAAGCTCCTCTTCCCGGCGATCAACGTCAACGACTCGGTGACCAAGTCCAAGTTCGACAACCTCTACGGCTGCCGCGAGTCGCTGGTCGACGGCATCCGCCGCGGCACGGACGTGATGATGGCCGGCAAGGTCGCCATGGTGGCGGGCTTCGGCGACGTGGGCAAGGGCTCCGCCGCCTCCCTGCGCCAGGCCGGCTGCCGCGTGCTGGTGTCGGAAGTCGACCCGATCTGCGCTCTCCAGGCCGCCATGGAAGGCTATGAGGTCACGACCATGGAGGACGCGGCTCCGCGCGCCGACATCTTCGTCACCGCCACCGGCAACAAGGACGTCATCACCCTCGATCACATGCGGGCGATGAAGGACCGGGCCATCGTCTGCAACATCGGCCACTTCGACAACGAGATTCAGGTGGCCGGCCTGAAGAACCTCACCTGGACCAACATCAAGCCGCAGGTCGACGAGATCACGTTCCCCGACGGGCACCGCATCATCCTGCTCTCGGAAGGCCGCCTCGTGAACCTCGGCAACGCCATGGGGCACCCGTCCTTCGTGATGTCGGCCTCGTTCACCAACCAGACGCTGGCCCAGATCGAACTCTTCGGCCAGCAGGGCAAGTACGAGAAGAAGGTCTACACCCTGCCGAAGCACCTGGACGAGAAGGTCGCATCGCTGCACCTGGAGAAGATCGGCGTGAAGCTCACCAAGCTGCGCCCCGACCAGGCAGCCTATATCGGCGTCTCCGAGAAAGGCCCGTTCAAGCCGGATCACTACCGCTACTGATCGGCCCTCTCCCGGACCACGATCGAAAGCCCGGCCTCGGCCGGGCTTTTTCTTTGTCCGGCGGCCGACGAATCGACAAAGTGTCGCACCGGCATGTGTGTGTCTCAAATGCAATATGGTTCGACGAATTGCGCACAGGTTCTCCAAAGGAAGTTTAAGCCGGTGTTAACCCCCTTCCTGGCGGAGTCAGGGCTAGTCTAGAGTGAACGCGAATCGACCGGCTGTGCTGTGGCTTCGAACCTGCGCCGGCAGTTCCGTTCATGCGTAGACGGTTGACCTCTGCGGCGCGGGAAAGCGCGGCCGGGGCTCGATCCAACTTGGCCTGAATGTCGGGCCGCCAATGAAGAAAGGGCAGCGCGGCATGGCCGGCCAACGGGAGCGTCACGACGGCGGGAAGGACGGGAGGGGCTCTCTCGTCGGTGCCGCCCGCGTTCCCCTGTCCCTGGCGCTCCTGGCAGGCACCGCCCCGGCGGCCCTTGCCAACGGCCTGCTGCTCCCCATCGCGGAAGGCGCCTCGGATCTTCTGGGCTTTCTCCACAGCTTCGACCTGCACAACGCCGCCTATTTCGGCCTCTTCATGGGCCTTGTCGCCTTCTCGACCACCACGGCCCTGCTGCTCATGCGCGAGCAGAAGCGCTCCGCCCGGATGGAGCGGCGTCTCCGGAACGAGCTCGACGCCCTTCGGGGCGCGGACGATCTCGCGGCGCTCCTCATGGGGTCGGAACGTCAGCTCCTGGTGAGCTGGCACGGCCGGGACGGCGAGCCGCGCTTCCAGGGCGATCCCTCCATCGTGGGCGAGAATGCTCCGGCCCAGCGCGCTCTGGCGTTCGGCACCTGGCTCGCGCCTGCCGATGCGGCTGCCGTGGACAGCGCCCTCGAGCAGCTCAAGCAGCGCGGCCAGGGCTTCCGCCTCACCGGCCGGTGCACGGCCGGCCGCCGCTTCGTCGACGTGGAAGGCCGCACCATCGGCGGGCGGGCGATCCTGCGCCTGCGGGACGTGACGGGCGACCGGGCCGAACTCATGACGGCTCAGAACCAACTGGCGACCGCACGCAGCGATCTGCGGGCCATGACGATGCTTCTCGACGACGTTGCCTACCCGCTCTGGATCCGCGACCAGGACGACAAGCTCCTCTGGGCCAATCAGGCCTATCTGCGTTCGGTGGAGGCCAAGGACCTCGACGACGCCATCGCACGCTCCCTCGAACTCCTCGGGGCGATCACCCGGGACGAGGCGCGGCGCCAGCGCCAGTCGGGCACCACCTTCTCGGGCCGCGTGACGGCCGTGGTGGCGGGCCACCGCGCCGTTCTCGACGTGATCGAGCGCCCGACGTCCGGCGGCAGCGCGGGCATCGCCGTGGACGTATCGGAACTCGAAGCGGTCCGCACCGATCTGCAGCGCCAGATGGATGCCCATGTGCGCACCCTGGATCAGCTGCCGACGGCCGTGGCGATCTTCGATGGAACGCAGACCCTGATCTTCAGCAACGCGGCCTATCAGCAGCTCTGGGGCCTCGATGCGGCCTTTCTCGCGTCCCGGCCGACGGACGGCGAGGTGCTCGACCGCCTGCGCGCCGGCCGCAAGCTGCCCGAGCAGGCGGATTTCCGCGCCTGGAAGGCCGACTTCCTGCAGGGCTACCGCTCGGTCGAGCAGCAGGAGACCTGGTGGCACCTGCCCGACCGGCGGACCCTGCGCGTGGTCATCAATCCCAATCCGCAGGGCGGGGTGACCTATCTCTTCGACGACGTCAGCGAGCGCTTCGAGCTGGCCTCCCAGGTGCATTCGCTGACCCGCGTGCAGTCCGAGACCCTCGACACGCTCAAGGAGGGCGTCACGGTGTTCGGGTCCGACGGGCGCCTCAAGCTGCACAACCGCGCCTTCGCCGAAATGTGGAACCTGCCGCCCGAGATGACGGGCGAGAACCCGCATATCGATACGATCATCAAGACCTGCCGCCTGCTGACATCGCAGGACGAGCCGTGGATCGACATCCGCGGCGCGGTGGCGGGCCTTGCCGACATGCGCATGGGCCTTACCTGCCGCATCGAGCGCCAT
The DNA here is from genome assembly GCF_025460875.1 of Microvirga yunnanensis. NCBI lineage: Bacteria > Pseudomonadati > Pseudomonadota > Alphaproteobacteria > Hyphomicrobiales > Methylobacteriaceae > Microvirga > Microvirga yunnanensis. Next base: position 12,629 of record NZ_JAMXFI010000073.1, on the reverse strand, counting down.
GACGGCTCGGCGCTCGACTGCACCGCGCAGCCCCTGCCCGACGGCGCCACGTTGCTCAGCTTCACCGACGTGACCGCGAGCGTGAACGTGGAGCGTGCGCTCACCGAACGCAACGACGCGCTCGAACGCGCCTCGCGCCTGCGCGACGAGTTCGTGCATCACGTGTCCTACGAACTGCGCTCGCCCCTCACCAACATCATCGGCTTCACGCAGCTTCTCGGCGACGAGACGGTGGGCGCGCTCAATCCGCGTCAGCGCGACTACGCCGACCACATCATGCGCTCCTCGGCGGCGCTGCTCGCGATTCTCAACGACATTCTCGATCTCGCGTCCATCGACACCGGCTCCCTCGAGCTCAGCCCTGAGATCGTCGACATCCGGTCCACCATCGAGGCCGCCATGCGCGGGCTGGAGGACCGGCTTGCGGAATCCTCGCTCACCGTGGTGGTCGATACGCCCGATGACATCGGCACCTTCGTGGCCGACGGCAAGCGCGTGCGGCAGATCCTGTTCAACCTGCTCTCCAACGCGGTCGGCTTCTCGTCGCCCGGGCAGACGATCCGAGTTTCGGCGCGCAAGCGTGGCGGCGAGGTGATCTTCGACGTGAAGGATCAGGGCCGCGGCATCCCGCCCGAGATCAAGGCGCGCATCTTCGAGCGGTTCGAGAGCCACACCCTGGGAACGCGCCACCGCGGCGTGGGCCTGGGCCTGTCGATCGTGCGCTCCTTCGTGGAGCTGCATGGCGGGCGCATCGAGGTGTCGTCCGCCCCGGGCATCGGCACCACCATCACGTGCATCTTCCCGAACGACCGCCACGAGACGCCGTCCGATGGCCGATCCGCGCAATCTGCGCTAACACCGATCGCAGCCGAGTAGGAACAGCGATGGCGAATGGACTGGCTCTCATGCCCGAACAGGATGTTTTGCAGGCCGCATGGATCGTGACGCTTCCCGACCACGAGTCGACGGAGCGCTTCGCGCGGATCCTGGCCGAAGAGCTCAAGCCTGGCGATCTGGTGACCCTCTCGGGAGGGCTCGGCGCCGGCAAGACCACGCTGGCCCGCGCCCTGGTGCGCACCCTGGCCGGTGAGCCGGAGCTCGAGGTCCCGAGCCCCACCTTCACCCTGATGCAGGTCTATGACGGCCCGCGCTGCCCGATCGTGCACGCGGATTTCTACCGCCTCTCCGGCGGCTACGAGCTGACGGAGCTGGGCTGGGACGAGATGACGGAGAACGCCATCGCGCTCGTGGAATGGCCGGAGCGCGCCGAGGATGCGCTCAAGCCCGAGCATCTCGACATCCGTCTCGATTTCATGCCCGGCGGTCAGGGCCGGGGCAGGCTCGCCATGCTGACCGGAACCGGCGCCTTCGCGTCCCGGCTCCAGCGCATGAAGGCCTATCGCAACCTGGTGGAGCGCTGCGGCTGGGGCGATGCCGTGCGCCATCCGATGACCGCCGACGCCTCGGTGATCCGCTCCTACGAGCGCCTGGTGAAGCCTGACGGCTCGACCGCGCTGCTGATGATCTCTCCCCCGCGCCCGGTCGGGCCGGCCGTGCGGCGGGGCAAGCCCTACACCACCATCGCGAAGCTCGCCGAGACCGTGAACGCCTTCGTGGCCATCGACAAGGGCCTGCGGGCCCTGGGCTTCAGCGCGCCCTACATCTACGGCGAGGACCTGGAGGCGGGCCTGCTCCTCATCGAGGATCTCGGGGCCGAGCCCGTCACCAACGAGAACGGGCCGATCCCGGAGCGCTACGCGGAGGCGACGCGGATTCTGGCGCAGCTCCATGGCCAGACCCTGCCGCAGGTGCTGCCCGTGGCGGACGGCATCGATCACCCGATCCCGCCCTACGATCTCGAAGCGCTCCTGATCGAGGTGGAGCTGCTGCTCGACTGGTACGTGCCGCACATCATCGGCACCCAGCTCTCGGGATCGGCGCGGGCCGAGTTCGTCAATCTCTGGACCGAGACCCTGGGCGAGGTCCTCTCCGCCCCGGTCACCTGGACCCTGCGCGACTACCATTCGCCCAACCTGATCTGGCTTCCCGAACGCGAAGGCCTCCAGCGCGTCGGCCTGATCGACTTCCAGGACGCGGTCCTGGGCTCGCCCGCCTACGATGTCGCGTCGCTCCTGCAGGATGCGCGCGTCACGGTGCCGCCCGAACTGGAGCTGAAGCTCATCGGCCTCTATGCCCGGGACCGGAAGGCCGCCGATCGGGCCTTCGACGTGTCCGCCTTCGCCCGCGCCTATGCCATCATGGCGGGCCAGCGCGCGACCAAGATCCTCGGCATCTTCGCCCGCCTCGACCGGCGCGACGGCAAGCCGCATTACCTGAAGCACCTGCCGCGGATCGAGGCCTACCTGGTCCGCAACCTCGCCCATCCGGCCCTGGGAAAGCTCAAGGGCTGGTATGAAAACTATCTGCCGCGGCTCGTCCCCTACGGGGATGACATCCCGCCCGAAGCCTGAGTCATTTCCTTGTCCCAGACCCCTCGCGCGCCCCACACAGCCATCGTCCTTGCCGCAGGCCTCGGCAAGCGCATGCTGCCGATCACCGCCACCCTGCCCAAGCCCCTCGTGAAGGTGGCGGGACAGAGCCTGATCGACTTCGCCCTCGACCGGCTGCACGAGGCGGGAATGAACACCGTGGTGGTGAACGTGCACCATTTCGCCGACATGCTCGAGGCGCATGTCGGCACCCGCGCGGCACCGCGCATCCTCATCTCGGACGAGCGCGCGGCCCTGCTGGAGACCGGCGGCGGCGTGAAGAAGGCCCTGCCGCTTCTGGGCGACGCGCCGTTCATCACGTTCAACTCCGATTCGCTCTGGATCGAGGGGGACGAGCCGAATCTGAAGCGTCTCGTGAAGGCCTGGGATCCGGACAGGATGGACATCCTGATGCTCGTGGCGCCGTTATCCACAAGCATTGGATTCGACGGCCCCGGCGATTTTCACATGGACGAGGACGGCCGCCTGCGCCGCCGCGGAACGGATCCGGGCGCGCCTTTCGCCTATGCGGGCGTGGCCATCGTGAAGCCAGAACTCGTCCACGGAACGCCCGACGGGGCATTCTCGGCCAACGCCTTCTACGACCGCGCCATCGCCAAGGACCGCCTCTACGGCTTGTGCATGGAGGGGCAATGGCTGCATGTTGGAGAACCTCAGGCGATTATCGAGGCCGAAAGGTGCCTTGCCGCCAGCAAGCGATGAGGTTTCCGCGTGTCGAGCGTACCGCGCGTCTTTTCCATTCCCCCGGGTTGCGCCTTCCTGCCGACCCTGGTGGATGCGCTGGTCGACGGGCGGCTTGTCGGGCCGCTGCCTGACGACCCTGCCGCCCTTGCGGACATCACGATCTACGTTCCCAACCGCCGCGCCACCCGGGCGCTGATCGCGCTGCTCGCCGAGCGCGGCGACGGCAGGGCGCAGCTTCTGCCGCACATCGTGCCGTTGGGCGAAACGGACGAGGCCGAGTTCGAGCTGACGGGGCTCGAGGGCACGCCCCTGCAGGAGGCCGCGAGCCTCAAGCCGCCGATCCCTCCCCTGGAGCGCCGGCTCATCCTCACGCGCCTCGTGCAGCGCTGGTCGGCCGAGGTGGACCGCGCGTTGCTGCAGCTCGGCCCGGAAGTGCCCTTCATGGTGCCGGCCTCGCCGGCCGATGCGGTGAACCTCGCGGGCGACCTCGAGACCCTGATGGATGCCTTCACCACGGAGGGCATCGACTGGCACGCCCTCGAACTGGCGGTGGATTCCGACTATTCGAAGTATTTCGAGATCACCCGCCATTTCGTGCAGATCGCGAGCGAGAACTGGCCCAGGATCCTCGCCGAGCGCCAAGCGAGCGACCCGGCGCAGCGGCGCAACGCGCTGCTCGACGCCGAGGCGCGGCGCCTCACCCGCGAGCGGCCGGAACATCCCATCATCGTGGCCGGCTCGACCGGTTCGGTGCCGGCGACCGCGCATCTGATGGGCGTGATCGCGCGCCTGCCCAAGGGAGCCATCGTGCTGCCCGGCCTCGACACCGATCTCGACGAGGAGAGCTGGGCGACCATCGGGGGCACCGGCGATGACGAGACCGACCCGGTCCATGGGCATCCGCAAGCGTCGCTCCGCCGTCTCCTCGACCGGCATCTGCGCGTTCCGCGCGCCGCCGTCACGGTTCTCGGCGAGGTTCCGGAGGCGGCAAGAGCCCGCAACCATCTGCTCTCGGAAGTCCTGCGCCCGGCCGACACCACGGACCGCTGGTCGCTGATCGACCCCGAGGCGCGCGTTGCCCTGAGCGCGGGCGGCTGCGAGGGCCTCGCCATCATCGAGGCCATGGACGAGCGCGAGGAAGCGCTCGCCATCGCGATCGCGCTGCGCGAGACCATGGCCCACCCGCACAGGACGGCCGCCCTCGTGACGCCCGATCGCGCGCTCGCCGCGCGCGTCACCGCGGAGCTCGCCCGCTGGGGCCTGAGCGTGGAGGATTCCGCCGGCATTCCGCTGTCCGACACGCCCGCGGGACGCCTCGCCCGTCTGGCCGCGGAAGCGGCCGCCGACGACCTGCGGCCCGTGCGCCTTCTGGCGCTGCTCGCCCATCCGATGGTGCGCCTCGGTCTGCCGCGCGAGGCGGTCGAACGGGCCGCCAGCGTGCTCGAGATCGGCGTACTGCGCGGGCCCGCCCCGGCGCTCGGCATCGAGGGCCTGCGCGCGGCCCTCGCCAGCCGCCGCGCCGAGAGCGATCATCGCGCACCGCGTCCGCGCAAGCGCCTCACGGACGCCGATTGGGACCTCGCGGACGATCTGCTGCAGCGCCTCGGCGTCGCCTTCGACGCCTTCACGCCCGCCACCCATGGCGAGGGTCAGCTCGACCTCATGTCCCTGGTGGAGCATCACCGGCGGGCCGTCGAACTGCTCTGGACCGGGCCGGACGACGCGCCCGACGAACAGGACGACGACATCTCCAAGGAGGCGCTCGCCGCCCTCTTCGACGATCTGGAGCATTCCGACATCCGCGCCGAGGAGGGCCATCCGCTCGGCGGGCGCTTCGTGGATTATCCGACCTTCTTCACGGCGCTCGCCAAGCAGCGCTCGCTGAGCCCCTCGCCCCGCGCCACCCATCGCCGCCTGAAGATTCTAGGCCTTCTCGAAGCGCGACTTCTCGCCGTCGACCGCGTGGTGCTCGGCGGATTGGACGAGGGCTCCTGGCCGCCGCGCACGGTGACCGACGCGTTCCTCAACCGTCCCATGCGCTCGCGCGTCGGCCTGATGCCGCCGGAGCGGCGCATCGGTCAGACCGCGCACGATTTCGTGCAGGCGCTCGGCACGCACGACGTGGTGATCACGCGCGCCCACAAGCGCGACGGCTCGCCCATGGTGCCCTCGCGCTTCCTGCAGCGGCTCAAGGCCTTCAGCGGCAGGGACGTGTGGGATCGCATGATCAAGGTCGGCGAGTCCTACCGCCGGCTCGCGCGCACCCTCGACACGCCGGAGCCCGCCCCACCCCTGCCCCGCCCGCGGCCCAGGCCCGACCCGGCCCTGTTCCCGCGCGCCTTGAGCGTCACCGAGATCGAGACCCTGGTGCGCGATCCCTATTCGATCTTCGCGCGCCACATCCTCAAGCTCGACGCCCTGGACGCGATCGCCGTCACGCCGAGCGCGGCGGAGCGCGGCACGATCATTCACGAGGTGCTCGGGCAGTTCGCCGAGAGATATCCGAAAACCGTTCCCGCGCACGCGCTCGAGGATCTGCTCGCCCTCGGCACGAATGCCTTTGCCGACATCGCCGAGGCCTACCCCGAGCTCTATGCGGAATGGTGGCCGCGATTCACGCGGCTCGCCACGGAGTTCGTGGTGTGGGAGCAGGCGCGCCGCTCGGCTCTTGCCGACGTCTACGCGGAGCGCTCGGGACGGCTGTCGATCCCGCTGCCGGACGGCACGATCTTCAGCCTGCGCGCCCGTGCCGACCGCATCGAGCACCGCCGCGACGGCGGCTTCACCATCGTCGACTTCAAGACCGGCCAGCCGCCCGGCGTGAAGGAGGTCTATGCCGGCTTCTCGCCGCAGCTGACGCTCGAGGCCATGATGCTGATGAAGGGAGCCTTCAAGGGTCTGCCCATGGCCAAGGAAGCGCCCGATCTCGTCTACATCCACACGACGGGAGGACGCGAGCCGATCAAGCCGCGCGAGATCGGCCCGACGGGCAAGGAAACGCGAACCGTTGCGGAGATCGTCGAGGAGCATCGCCGCCGGTTCGAGGGCATGATCGTGCGCTACGCCAAGGGCGAGGCGGCCTACGTCTCGCGGCCCTTCCCCAAATACGCCCGCCGCTTCTCCGACTACGACCATCTGGCGCGCGTCAAGGAATGGTCGCTGGCGAGCGCGGGCGGCGGTGAGGGATCCGAATGAGCACCGATCTCGTCATCCCGGACTACACCAAGGACGCGCAGCGCCGCGCCGCCAACCCCCGCGCGTCCGCCTGGGTGTCGGCCAATGCGGGCGCGGGCAAGACCAAGGTGCTCACGGATCGCGTCGTGCGCCTGCTGCTCGCCGGTTCGCTGCCGGGCCGGATCCTGTGCCTCACCTTCACCAAGGCGGCCGCCGCCAACATGGCGATCCGCGTGTTCGAACGCCTCGGGCGCTGGGTGACGCTCGACGAGGAGAGCCTCGTCCGGGAGCTGACGGAACTGGAGGGCGAGAAGCCGACGCGTCAGCAGATCAGGCTCGCGCGCACGCTCTTCGCCCGCGCGGTCGAAACGCCGGGCGGCCTCAAGATCGACACCATCCATGCCTTCTGCGAGCGGCTCCTGCATCTCGTGCCCTTCGAGGCCAACGTGCCGGCCCGCTTCGCCGTGCTCGACGAGAGCCAGACCGACGAGATGCTGGCGCAGGCCACCGCCAACGTGATGGCGGACGCGGCGAGCGGCAACTTCCCGGAGCTCGCCGAAGCTCTCGACATCATCAGCGTCGATGCGGTGGGCGACGCGCTCGCCTCAGCGATCAACGCGGCCCTGAAGTGCAAGGCCTTCCTGCACGATGCGAAGGGCCCCGCGCGCCTGCGCGACGCGCTCGATCTGAGTCCGGACGAGACGCTCGCATCCATCGAGCGCAGGATGCTCGAAGGCGGCCTGAAGCCCGAGGACTGGCCGGCCATTGCACAGGAACTGCGCGCCGGCAAGGCGACCGATCAGAAGCGGGCCGACGCCCTCATGGCCGCCGCCGGGGCCAAGGATGTCCCGGAAAAGCTCGAGAAGTATCTGTCGGTCTTCCTCACCAACGAGGGAACGCCGCGCAAGGGCTCGGCCTTCCTCACCAAGGACGTCGGCGAGAGCCTGAAGGACGCGCTGCTCGCCGAGCAGGAGCGGGTGTGCTCGCTGATCGACATGCGCAAGGCCGCACGCGCGGTCGAGCGGACCGCCGCCCTGTTCACGCTCGCGGCCGAGATCCATGCGCGCGTCGAGCAGGCGAAGATGCGCCTCGGCGCCCTCGACTTCCAGGATCTCATCGACAAGACGCTGGCGCTGCTCTCCCGCGGCGACACCGCCTGGGTGCTCTACAAGCTCGATCGCGGCATCGATCACGTGTTGATCGACGAGGCCCAGGACACGAACCCGGAGCAATGGGAGATCCTGCGCCGCATCACCGAGGATTTCACCGCAGGCGCGGGTGCCGCGGGCCACCGCGTGCGCACGCTCTTCGCCGTGGGCGATCCGAAGCAGTCGATCTACGGCTTCCAGGGCGCCGCCCCGCAGGAATTCGAAACCACGCGCCGGAGCTGGTCCCAGAAGGTCAAGCAGGCCGAGCTCCATTTCGAGGACGTGTCGCTCACCATGTCGTTCCGCTCGGCCAGGGCCGTGCTGTCGGCGGTCGACGCCACCTTTGCGGTCGAGCGGCATTTCAAGGGCCTGTCCTTCGAGGACCGGGCGGTCGGCACCGTGCACGAGAGCGCGCGCCCGCATGCGCCGGGTCTCGTGGAGCTGTGGCCGGTCGAGACGCCGGCCGAGGAGGAGGAGCCCGAGGCCTGGGTGCTTCCCGTGGACGAGCCGGAGCAGCAATCGCCGCCCGTCGTCGTCGCGCGCCGCATCGCCCAGGCGGTGAAGTGCTGGACCACCAAGGGCGACGAGACGGGCCGCGTCTGGACGGCGGGGGACGTTCTCGTGCTGGTGAGGAAGCGCGGCGCCGCCTTCGAGGCGGTGATCCGCGCCCTGAAGGAGGCGGGCGTGCCGGTGGCGGGCGCGGACCGGCTCAACATCGGCGAGCACATCGCCGTGCTCGATCTCGTGGCCGCGGGTCGGGCCGCGCTCCTGCCCGACGACGACCTCACCCTCGCCACCGCGCTGAAATCGCCCCTCGTCGGGCTGACCGACGACGACCTCATCCGCATTGCCGCCGACCGCGCCGACGGGGAATCGCTCCACGCCGCCCTGGAGCGCCACGGGGAGGCCGGCGACGGAAAAGCACGGCGCGGCTGCGAGGCGCTCGCCGCATGGCGCGGACTCGCGCGCATCCACGGGCCCTTCGGCTTCTTCGCCACCCTGCTCGGCCCGCGCGGCGGCCGCTCGCTCCTCGTGGCGCGCCTGGGCAGCGAGGCGGGCGACGCCATCGACGCCTTCCTGTGCTTCGCGCATCAGTCGGAGATGACGGAGACGCCCTCGCTCACCGTGTTCCTCAACCGGTTCGAATCCGCCTCCCACACCATCAAGCGCGACCTCGATTCCGTGAACAACGAAGTGCGCGTGATGACCGTTCACGGCGCGAAGGGATTGGAAGCCCCCATCGTGGTGCTCATCGACGGCTGCGAGGTCCTGGGACGGGATCCGGCGCTGCTGCAGCTCCAGACCCGGTCGGGCGACAGGATCCCGGTCTGGTCGCCGGGCAAGGGGTCCGATTCGAGCACGATGGCGCAGGCGCGCGACGTGCTGCACGCCAAAGGCCGCGAGGAGCACAACCGCCTTCTCTACGTGGCCATGACCCGCGCCAAGGACCGGCTGGTGATCGCCCCCTATCTGACGGGCAAGAAGGAATCGCCGCAGGAAGCCTGGTGCGAGATGATCCGCCACGGCCTCGTCGAAAAGGCCGGCGGCCTGGAGCTGGACGAGGCGCCCTACGGGCCGATCTCGGTGTGGCGGGAGGGCTCGCCGCTGGCCCGCACCCTCGCGGCCGAATCGGACGTCCCGCCGCTCGATCCCGTCGCCGTGCCGGATTGGCTGGTCGCCGCGGCCGCGCCGGAGCCGGAGGCGCTGCCGCCCATCCGCCCCTCCAGCGCGCTCGGCGCCGCCGACCGCATGACGCGGCCGGGGGACGGCCCCTATGCGCCTGAAGCCCGCCTGCGCGGGACCCTGGTGCATGCCCTGCTGGAACGCCTGCCCGGCCTCGCGCCGGAGCACCGGGAGAGCATGGCGCGGGCTTACGTGAAGGCCCGCGCCCCGCGCCTCTCGCCCGATCTGCGCGACTCGATCCTGTCCAACGCCGTCGCGGTGCTCGACCATCCCGACCTCGAGCCCCTGTTCGGCAAGGGCTCGCGCGCCGAGGCGCCGATTGCCGGACGGGTGGCGACGCCCGCGGGCGACATCCTGGTGTCGGGGCAGATCGACCGGCTCGCCGTCCTCGACACGGAGGTGCTGGTGGCCGATTTCAAGACCACGGCGCGGCCGCCGAAGGCCGGCCAGCCGCCGCCGCAATCCTACGTGGCGCAGCTCGCCCTCTACCGGACGCTGCTCGCCGCCATCTATCCGGGCCGACGCATCCGCACCTTCCTGGTCTGGACCGCAGGGCCGGTCGTCCATGAGCTCATGGAACCCGACCTGGAATCGGCACTTACCCTCATCAAAGCGGCGTGAGGGCCCTGGCCCTTGCTTGATTCCCTCAAGCCGGGTTCTTACCTTGGCCCCATAGCCGAGCGGCTCGGATCCCGAGTCGCGTTCAACGTCAAAGGTGATGGTATGGCGACCGTAAAGGTGACCGACTCAAGCTTCGCGCAGGACGTCCTGCAATCCTCCGAGCCCGTGGTGGTCGATTTCTGGGCGGAATGGTGCGGTCCCTGCCGCATGATCGGCCCGGCCCTGGAGGAGATTTCCGACGAGATGGCCGGCAAGGTCAAGATCGCCAAGCTCAACGTGGACGAGAACCCGCAGATCTCCTCCCAGCTCGGAATCCGGTCGATCCCCGCCCTGATGCTGTTCAAGGACGGCAAGGTCGTCGCCCAGAAGGTCGGCGCCGCCCCCAAGGGCGAGCTCTCCCGCTGGATCCAGGCCTCGGCCTAAGTCCGAGCGGGTTTCGAAAACGACGCGAAGGGGCCGAAAGGCCCCTTTTCTTGTGCGCTAGAGCATCGGACGGACCCGAAGGGCCACGTCAGCGAAAAGTGGATCCGGTTTTCGCTGGCGCGGCCCGCTGGGTCCGTTCTGACCGATGCTCTCATTCAAGAAGAAAGCATCGGATGGATCCCAAAAGGGCAAGTCCACTTTTCACGTCCGATGCTTTAGTGATGACCGGGAGGCCTATTCCGGCAGCGTGCCGTTCGCCGCCAGCACCTCGCCGGCCAGGTACAGCGAGCCGCAGATCAGCACCCGGGGCGGGTGGTCCCAGACGTAGTTGTGGAGCGAGGCGAGCGCCGATTCGACGCTCGGCGCCGTCGAGGTGGTGAGCCCGACGCTGCCCGCGATGGCCGCGACCTCGTCGGCCGGGCGCGCGGCGATCTGGCCGGCGATCGGCACGGCGATCACCTCGCGGGCGAGGCCGGAGAAATTCTTGAAGAAGGCTTGGCTGTCCTTCGTGCCGAGCATGCCGGTGATCAGGACGAGCGGCGCGTCCGAGCGCTCGCTCCGATCCGCCATGGCGGCGGCGAGCACCCGGCCGCCGTCGGGATTGTGGCCCCCGTCGAGCCAGAGCTCGCAGCCCGGCGGGGCGATGGCCGGCAGGCGCCCCCGGTTGAGCCGCTGAAGGCGGCCCGGCCATTCGGCCCGGGTGAGCCCCGCCTCGAAGGCCTGCGTCTCGAACTGCTCGAAGCCGGCCGCCCGCAAGGCCGCGATGGCCGTGCCGGCATTGGTGAACTGGTGGCGTCCGATGAGTTTCGGTCGCGGCAGGTCCAGAAGGCCCTTCTCGTCCTGGTAGACGAGCCGGCCGCCCTCCTCGTGCACCGAGAAATCCTGCTGGCCGACGAGAAGCGGGGACGCCCCGACGCGCTCGGCCGCATCGCGCAGGGTCTGGTCGGCCTCCAGATAATCCTGAGGGGCGATGACCGCCGGGCAGCCGCGCTTGAAGATGCCGGCCTTCTCCCCGGCGATGGCCTGGAGCGTCGTGCCGAGATATTCCGCATGGTCGTGCCCAATGGGCGTGACCACGGCGGCGGCCGGCCGGTCGATGACGTTGGTGGCGTCGAAGCGGCCGCCGAGACCGACCTCCAGCAGGAGCACGTCGGCGGGCTCCTCCGAGAAGATCAGCAGGGCCGCCGCGGTCGTGATCTCGAACACCGTGATGGGCTCGCCCGCATTCACCGCCTCGCAGCGGCGGAAGGCTTCCACGAGCCGCTCCTCGCTCACGTAGCGCCCGCCTCCGAACCGGCCCAGGCGGATGCGCTCGTGGAAGCGCACGAGATGGGGGGAGGTATAGACATGGACCGCGAGCCCGGCGCTCTCCAGGATCGCCCGCATGAACGCGATGGTCGAGCCCTTGCCGTTGGTGCCCGCCACATGGATCACCGGGGGCAGCCGGCGCTCCGGATGGCCGAGCTGGGCCAGGAGCCGCTGGATGCGCCCGAGGGAGAGATCGATGGTCTTCGGGTGCAGGGCGAGAAAGCGCGCGATCAGCGCATCGGAGGATTCCATCGCCCGGGTCTCACTTATTCGGCGGCCACGGCCACGGCCGCGGTCTCGGGCGCGGAAGCCGGCGCCTTGGTGAAGAGCCGCGACAGGCGCGCGACGGTGGCCTTGAGGTCGTGCCGGTGCACGACCGCGTCCACCATGCCGTGCTCCTTCAGATATTCGGAGCGCTGGAAGCCGTCGGGCAGCTTCTCGCGGATGGTCTGCTCGATCACGCGCGGGCCGGCGAAGCCGATGAGCGCGCCCGGCTCGGCCAGATGCACGTCGCCGAGCATGGCGTAGGAGGCGGTCACGCCGCCGGTGGTCGGGTTGGTGAGCACGACGATGTAGGGCAGCTTCGCGTCGCGCAGGCGGCGGATCGCCACCGTGGTGCGCGGCATCTGCATGAGGGACAGGATGCCCTCCTGCATGCGCGCGCCGCCGGAGCCGGCGAAGAGCACGTAAGGGGTCTTCTTGTCGAGGGCCGTCTCGGCCCCCTTGATGAAGGCCTCGCCGGCCGCCATGCCGAGCGAGCCGCCCATGAAGCCGAAATCCTGGACCGCAATGGTCATCGGCAGCTCGTCGACCCGGCCGAAGCCGACCTTGAACGCGTCCTGCTGGCCGGTCTTGGCGCGGGCGTCCTTCAGGCGGTCGACATAGCGCTTCTCGTCACGGAACTTGAGCGGATCGACCGGCACCTCCGGTACGGCCACGTCGAGCCAGGTAGCCCCGTCGAACATGAGCTGCAGGCGCTGGGTGGCCGAGATGCGCATGTGGTGGTTGGAGCCCGGGATCACCCACTGGTTCGCCTCCACGTCCTTGTGGAACACCACCTGCCCGGTCTCCGGGCACT
>NZ_JAMXFI010000072.1:0-39900 GCF_025460875.1 Microvirga yunnanensis | reverse complement strand
TCCGCGCTTCCACCTGCACTTCACCCCGACTTCGGCTTCGTGGCTCAACCTGGTCGAGCGCTTCTTCGCCCTGATCACGCAGGAGCGCATCCGGCGGGGCGCCTTCACGAGCGTGCCCGATCTGGAGAGCGCGATCATGGACGACCTGGAGCACCACAATGCCGACCCTCGCCCCTTTGTCTGGACCGCCCCGGCCTCAGCGATCCTGGAAAAGGTCGCCCGTGCGAAACAAGCGTTAGAGTCACAACACTAGCGTGCAAAAGAAGAGCCCTGGAGAGGGAAACCTCTCCAGGGCTGGATTCGACGCGGAGTAAGACGTCGGCTCACTTCAGCATGGACGCGACATTGTCCTTCGTCACGCGGTCGATACCGGCATAGATGATGTCCTGGACCTTCTCGCCCTTCTTCAGCTGCAGAAGGATGTCCATGGCCTTCTCGCCCATCTCGTACGGACGCTGGCCGACCAGCGCGTTGGCATAGCCGTCGCGCAGCAGCTCGAGCTGGACCTTCAGGGTGTCCGCCACCACGAGCGAGAACTTGCCCTGGCTCATGGCTTCCTTGTTCTTGTTCACGAAGCTCTTGTAGGCCTCGGGGACGAACATCGGCCAGCCGCCCACCGGCACGATGGCGGCGAGATCCGGATTGGCGGTCTTGAGGTCCTGCATCTGCTGGACGGCGAGCGCCAGGTCATCGTTGCAATACGTGGGAGAGCCGGAGACTTCCGTCCACTTGGATCCCTTCAGGGCATCGCGCACACCCTCGACGCGTTCCTTCAGGTTGGCGGCCGCCGGACCGCCGGACACCATGGCGTACTTTCCGCCTTCCGGGCGCAGCTTCAGGAGCTCCTCTCCGAGAGCGCGCCCCATGGCGCGGTTGTCGGTGCCCACATGCGCCTGGCGGGCGGAGTTCGGCGCGTCGGCGTCGAACGTGATGACCGGAATGCCGGCATCGCGCGCAGACTTGATCACGCGCACCGCAGCCGCCGCATCGGACACCGAGATGGCGATCCCGTCGACCTTCTGGCTGATCAGATCCTGGATGATCTGAGCCTGACTTGCCGGCTCATGCTCGACCGGACCCTTATAGATGCATTCCACGTTCCCCAGCTCCTTCGCACGCTTCATGCATCCGTCGCGGGAGAGATCGAAATAGGGGTTGTTCATCGCCTTCGGCACGATGGCGAACTTGTAGGTCTGCTGCGCCATGGCCGGCGCTGTGAGCGCCGCGGCGGCGACCGCGGCAAGGATCAGGCGTTTCATCATGTCTTCCTCCTGGTTGATTGTCCGCCCCATGCCCGGGGTCTGGTGACCGGCTTCTCGCGGCCGGTTTCTAGCATCCGCTTTCGAGGCAAGGCAGCTTGCCTCAGACAACGGGATCTCAGGTCGTCATGCGCAGGGTCCGCAGGCGGTCGACCAGGACCGCCAGGATGATGATCCCGCCCACGAGCACGATCTGCCAATATGCGTTGATTCCGGCGAGCACGAGCCCGTTGCGGATCACCTCGATGAGAAGGGCGCCGATGACCGCTCCTGCCGGGCCACCGATGCCGCCGTTGAGGTTCGCGCCGCCGATGACGGCCGCCGCGATGATGGTCAGTTCGTAGCCGGTCGCCAGATTGGCCGGAGCGGAGCCGAGCCATCCCACCATCAGGATGCCGGCAAATCCTGCGGACAGCGCCGACAGCACGTAGACGGCGATCTTCACCCGTTCGACCGCGATGCCGGTGAGCGCCGCGGCCTTCTCGTTGCCGCCCAGCGCGAAGATGTGCCGCCCGAAGGCCGTGTGGTGAAGAACGACGCCGATGATCACCGCGAGAACGATCAGATAGATGATGGCGACCGGAACGCCCGCGATGTTGCCGTCGGTGATGTCGTAGAAGAGGTTCACGTCCGGTCCGGTCGGAGCCTGTCCACGTCCCTCGGTGACCGCATAGGCGAGGCCCCGGACGATCGAGAGCATGCCGAGGGTGGTCACGAAGGGCGAGAGCCCGACCCGGGCGATGAGCAGCCCGTTCGCCAGGCCGATCAGCAGCGCGACGCCGAGGCCGGCGGCGAGCGAGACCAGCATGCCGGCCAGCGGAATGCCGTCGAGAGCGGTACCGCTCAACGCCTGCATGACGATGGCGCAGGTGATCGCCGACAGGGCCATGGTGGAGCCGACCGAGAGATCGATCCCGCCCGTGACGATCACCAGGGTGACCCCGAGCGTCACGATGCCGACGAAGGAGAAGTTCTTGGCCACGTTGGCCAGGTTGCCGGGGCTGAGGAAGGCCGAGCTCAGGAACGACATCACGATCATGATGACCACGAGGGCCCCCGCCACATAGGCGGTCTGGCTCGCGAAGAAGCCGCGCCGCCACCAGCGGGCCCGGCCCACATTCGAGAAGTCGCTCGTGTCGGAATTGGTGGCTGGAGAGAGTTCGCTCATCACGCCGCTTCCTTCGCGCCGGTGATCAGCGCCGTGACTTCCTCGGGGCTCGACTGGCTGATCGGCTTGTCCGCCACCTTGGTCCCGCGCCGCATGACGACCACCCGTTCGCAGACCGAGAATACGTCAGGCATGCGGTGCGAGATCAGGATCACGGCAATGCCCGCATCCTTCAGCCGGCGGATGAGATCGAGAACCTCGGCCACCTGGCGGACGGAGATCGCCGCGGTCGGCTCGTCCATGAGGATCAGCTTGGCTTTGGCAAGCCTCGTGCGGGCGATGGCGACCGCCTGCCTCTGCCCGCCCGACATGGCGCGGACCACGTCGTCCGGGCGCGTCTCGGACTTGAGCTCGCGGAAGAGGGCTGCCGTCCGCTGGTTCATGGTCGCGTGGTCGAGGAACGAGAACGGCCCGACCTTGCGTTTCAGCTCGCGGCCGAGAAACACGTTCGCGGCGGCCGTCAGATTGTCCGCCAGGGCGAGGTCCTGATAGACCACCTCGATGCCGACCGAGCGGGCATCGACCGGTCTGGTGAAGTGAACCTCCTGATCCTCGAACAGGACTCTGCCGTGGGAGGGCGGGAAGTTGCCCGCAATGATCTTCACCAGGGTCGATTTGCCGGCGCCGTTGTCTCCCATGAGGCCGACGACTTCGCCGGGCTTGATGGTGAGATTCACATGGGACAGAGCCCGAATGGCGCCGAATTCCTTTCCGACGTCTTGCAGGACGAGGAGTGACAAGAGCGTTCCTCCCTCAAACTTCAGGCCTTTGCCTGTGCGGCGTCTTCGCGCCATTGCCGATCTAAGCACGGGGGGCCGTGCGGTGTCATCTGCACCTTTGGTGAAAAGGGTGCCGGCTTGTTCGGTCTCTTCCGGTGCCCGGCATCATGCCGCCCTCTCGTTCTGCCTCGGATCGAGCTTGTAGAAGCGGGCTGCATTCAGGCCGAACACCTGGTCATGATGGCGGGCCGGCACGAGATCATGGCACATGGCGAGCCATCCCTCGTAGGTGCCGGCGAGCCGGAGCACCGGCCAGTCGCTGCCCCAGATGAGGCGCTCGGGACCGAACAGGTCGAGGAGAGTCTCGACATAAGGTCCGATGCTCGACAGGTCGCGCCGACCCCCGGCCTCCGTGAGAAGGCCCGAGAGCTTGCAATGAACCCGGGGGAGGGCGGCCAGCTCAGCCATCGGACCACGCCACGAATGGATCTCTCCGGTCGCGATGCGGGGTTTCGCTCCATGGTCGATCACGATCGGGAGATCCGGGTGTCGCCTGGCAAACGCCGTCAGACCCTTCAGATGCTGCGGCATCACCAGCGCATCGAACCGCAGGTCCGCCTCCTTCATGGCGTCGATGGCCGGGTCGAGCCGCGGGTCATCGATCCAATCGTCGTCGGCGAGGTCCTGCAGCATCGGCCGCAGGCTCTTCAGCCGCGGATGAGCCGAGAGGCGCGCCACGTGACGAGCGGCATCGGGAGCCTTGAGGTCGACCCAGCCCACGACGCCCAGGATGAAAGAATGCCGATCCGCCAGATCCAGCATGAAGTCGGTGTCGTCCATCGTCGGAAGCGACTGAACCAGGACCGTGCCGGCGATGCCGCAGGCCATCAGGGTCGGCTCCAGGTCCTGCGGCCCGAAATCACGATGGATGTCAGCCAGTTCCGGCGGCGGCCACTGGCCTTCCCGGTTGCGCATCAGCCAGAAATGCTGGTGGGCGTCGATGCGCATGGAGCTCATCCGCCTTCGCCAGGCAGGGGGGCGGCGTCGTCTATCAGGCCGCGCCTGCGAAGGGCGGTCCAGAGCTCGTCAGGGATCGTGGCCTCGAACCATGCCACGTTCGTCTGAAGCTGCCCGGCGTCGCGGGCTCCGGTCACGCAGGAGACGACGGCCGGATGAGCCATGGGAAAGTGAAGGGCGGCCGCCGGGAGAGGCACGTCGAACTCGTCGCAGACGGCCTTCAAGGCCTGGACGCGCTCCACCACCTCGGGCGGCGCATCCTGGTAGTCGAACTTGTTGTTGCCGACGAGGATGCCCGAATTGAACGGGCCGGCGATGACGATCGCGGTTCCTGCGTGGGCACAGGCCTCCATCAATGGGAGACTCATCTGCTCCAGCAATGTGTAGCGGCCCGCAAGCATGACGACATCGAGATCCGCCTCCTGCATCGCGTCCTGAACCACCTCCGCCTCGTTGACGCCGAGACCGATGGCCGTGACGGCTCCGTCGCGGCGGAGTTCCTGAAGCGCGCGGAACCCGCCGCCTGCGGTGAGCTGGCGCCAGTAATGCTCATGCCGTTCGCCATGAGTGTAGGGACCGATGTCGTGAATGTAGAGGATGTCGATCCCGACGACGCCCAGCCGCTGCTGGCTGTGCTCGAAGGATTTCAGAATGCCGTCATAGGTGTAGTCGTAGGTCGGGCGGAACGGGAGGGGCCGGACCCAGCCGTTCTCCTCCTTGCTCACGCTATTGTCGGGCACCATCAGGCGCCCGGCCTTCGTGCTGACGACGTAGCCGTCCCGCTCGTGATCGCTCAGCAGAGCGCCCAGCCGTCGCTCGGCCCGCGTATAGCCGTAATAGGGAGCGGTGTCGAAGTAGCGGATGCCGCAAGCCCATGCGGCCTCGGTTGCCGCCTGGGCTTCCGCAAAGCGGGTGTGGCTGTAGAGCCCTCCCATCGGGGCGGTCCCGAGACCGAGCGCCGTGAGAGACAAATCGCGGCGGGGCAGGGGGCGGCGGTCGGAAGCCCTCATGGGACAGCCCCGATCCGAGCGCGTCCCGGATCCGCAGCCCGTCGCGCTGTTCGGGACTTCACCGGCGTGCTGGTGCAATGGCGGAGAACGGCCCGTACGCCTCGCATGAATCCTCCCTCTGCAAGAGGGCTCTGTTGGCTGCAGAGCTCTCTGTCCGCCCTAATTGGTCAGGCCAGATTGGTTGCAATAGGAATAGGGCCGGGAGGAATATTTGGTCAAGTTAAAAGGTTTCGGCAGAATTGTGTCAGTTCGGCCTTATTGTCAGCGACCGGAGCGTGAACTATGGTCAGGCCAGTTTTACATTTCCCTCCTGTCCGGAGGGCTCCGCGCCAATGTCGATCCCATCCAAGACCCTTGAGCCGAGGCGCCTTTACCAGCAGATCGCCGAACAGATCCGCGGCCTGATCCAGTCCGGCCATTTCCCGCCGGGAGCCCGCCTCCCGGCCGAACGGGATCTGGCCCATCACCTGGGCGTATCGCGTCCTTCGCTCAGGGAGGCCCTCATCGCGCTCGAGATCGACGGCAGCGTTGAAATCCGCTCGGGATCCGGCGTCTATGTCTGCACACCTTTGGAACGCGCCGCGAGCATGATGAACTCGATGGGCGAGAGCCCGTCGGAACTCATGCAGGCGCGGGCTGCCATCGAGGGAACGGTCGTGGCTCTCGCCTGTGCGCGCATGACCCCTGAGGGGCTGGCGTCCCTCCGGGCGACGCTCGAGGCGATGCGGGCCGACATCGCGGATGGCCGCGATCCGCTCGAGCAGGATCGCCAGTTCCATCTCGCCATTGCGGCCCTGTGCGGCAATTCCGTTCTCATGCGCATCGTCCGCGGCCTGTTCGACGAGCGTCACAGCCCGATTTCCGCTCAGCTCAGCGTCCGGTTCGAAAGCCGGGAAGGCTGGCACACCGCGCTCCTGGAGCACGAAGCGATCTACGCGGCGCTGGAGGCTTCGGATCCCCTCCTGGCACAGGCGGCGATGCGGATTCATCTCGATGCGTCGACGAAGCGCTGGCTCGAGGATTGAGACGGACAGGACGGGCCCATCCGTGATCGGGTCGCGCAAAAGAAGCGGCTTCGGTCCATGCCGAAGCCGCTTCTGAACGCCCAGGCAGCTTGCCTAGAGCATCGGACGGGAAAAGTGGACCCACTTTGGGATCCATCCGATGCTTTCTTCTTGAATGAGAGCATCGGTCAGAACGGACCCAGCGGGCCGCGCCAGCGAAAACCGGATCCACTTTTCACTGGCGTGGCCCTTCGGGTCGCTGACGCGGCCCTCTGGGTCCGCACGATGCGCTAGATGATGATGAAGTCGGCTGCCGAGAGTTTGGCGAGGTTTTCGAGCACCGCGAACTTCACCGCGACCGTCGAACCCGTGCCGTCCGCGTCATAGGAGAGCACGCCCGTCTTGTCGTCGTAGATGATGCGGTCGCTCGCATCCAGCGCCTTCGTGCCGATGACGAAGCTGCTCGAGGCGAGTGCCCCGTACTTGAGGGTCGTGAACGCCGAGTCGTTGAGGCGGATCGTGTCGTCGGCGACATTGAAGTCGACGATCACGTCCACATTGGTGCCTCCTGGCTTGGTATCGAACGTGAAGGTGTCCTTGCCGGCGCCGCCGATCAGCACGTCACTGCCGTTCTTGGCCCAAATCTTGTCGTCGCCACCCTTGCCGTCGATCACGTCGTTGCCGGACGTTCCCGTCAGGCTGTTGGCGCCGCTCGTGCCGTTGATCGTCTTCGTCGTGGTCGGGCGCGGCGCCGGAGTGGGGTTCGGCTCGGACGCATCGGCCACCTGGAGGGTTACGGTTCCGGTGTCGGTATCGCCGTCGACGTCCTTGACCTTGTAGCTGAAGCTGTCCGAGCCATGGAATCCGGCCTTCGGCGTGTAGACGAACGAGCCGTCGGCACTCAGCTTCACGCTGCCGCCTTGAGCCGTGGCGAAGGTTCCGGCAAGCGCAGCCTTGCCGCCGTCGGCCGCCACGTCGTTGGCGAGCACGCCCTGGGCGGCGGAGACGGTCAGAGCCCTGTCTTCGTTCGCAGCATACCTGTCGCTCGTCGCGACGAGCGCATGGTCGCCGGCGTCAGGCGTGGGGTTCGGCGTCGGGGTCGGCTGCGTCGGCGAGGTGACGACCCCGTTGTGGTTGAAGCTCAGGGCATAGAACGAAGTCTGGCCATAGCCTGAGCCATTCGTCTCGTTGGCGCCAAGATAAGCGCCGGCCTTGAAGTAGAACGTGTCGGACTGCCACACGCTGTTGATCTTGCTGACCGACTTGTAGACCTGGCCGTCGGCGAAGATCGTCACCTCGAGATCGTCGCCCTTGGCGTTGATCGTGTAGGAGAAGCGCTCGTCCAGGGACACGCTCGGCTGCTGGCCCGAAGCATTCACGAAATAGAACTTCGTCTCGGCGTTGCCGGAGCCGGCCTGATCGTTGGCGAAATAGACCTTGCCGTTCTCCCAATAGAGGCGGACGAGTTCGTCGTTCTGGCCATGGATCTGGCCGACGACGATCTTGCCGCCCACGCCGTCGCGGTTGGGCGCGGCATCGACCTCGAGGGTCGCGCTCATGAACCCGCCGGTCTTGAGGTTCCAGGCGGCCGTTGCGGTGCCGTTCATCTCGCGCAATTCCGAGCGGGAATAGGACGACCCGCTGGTGGTCGCTCCCTCGACGGGAGCCACGAAGGTCATCGCTCCGTCGGCGGCCGTGTAGAAATACTTGGAGTGCTGGTAGCCCGAGAGGTTCTTGACTTCCATGGCGGTACCGCTGAACCCGCCGTTCGAGTCCACAGGAAGGGTGATTTTCCAATTAGACAGGTCAAAGTTGCCGCTTGGCGCGACAGAAGAGTTCAAAGCCATGATGTATGCCCCAAAATTGAACGAGCCCCTTTGACGAGGCTTCTGAATAAGTTTTGTGCAGTTCTCTTGAGAACTAGCGAGGATTATGCCGGAAGAAAACGCACGATACGTACAGGTGGGAATGAACGTGGCTATAGACGCTCACAATACTGCGGACCCCGATGTCTATAGCTCGATATCCGCTGCGGATGTTTTGATAACCGAATAAGGCAACATCGTGGCCTATCAGGAAAATCTGAGTTCCCTGGTAAGGATTCTGTCTTCTCCGAGGGTCCAAGGAGCGCGGGAGGATTATATGCCTGGTTTTACGGCGACGTGGCTCCTTGCGTGAAAAGGGGGAGTGCAGGAACGACAATGGAGGTCGTAGTGCAGCGCCTGTTGCCTAAGGCATCGGACCCAAAAGTGGACTTGCACTTTTGGGATTCATCCGAGGCTCCTTCTCTTGACCGGCGCATCGGATGGGGCGGACCCGCAGGGCCGCGTCAGCGAATACCGGGTCCACTTTTCGCTGGCGCGGCCCTTCGGGTCACTGGCGTGGCCCTTCGGGTCGCTGACGCGGCCCTCCGGGTCCGTCCGATGCGCTAGGCCGTCGCAAAGAAAGAGCGCCGGGTCGATTGGCGCTCTAGGGAGGCCGCCGCTGCGGCCAGAGGGAGGACCGTGCCAGCCAGGCACCTGAGAAGGCTGCGCCCAAAAGGTAAACGGCTGGTTACGAAACACGCGCGAAGGCTAATCTTTCAAGAGGTCCTCGGGCCGTTCGACGTCTCGCAGACCCGCGCTCTCGGCAGGCGCGTACCCGAACCGCTCCGTGAGGGACTCGAACGAGCCCTTCGGGTCATGTCCACTCTGCACGCCATGGCAGACGGCGAAATACTCGATCACCGCATTCTGTTCGGCTCCGGAGGGCGAGGCCAAGTTGAGGAGAGCCACCTTCCAGTGTCCCTTGCCATTGTCCCTTGCCAATGTCCCTCGTCACCTTGCCATATGGCGGACGGCCTCGCTTTCGAGCAGAAATAGTAACCCGTCGACACCTCGCCGCCTGATCGGGGGCGGCGCTTGTCATAGCGGCCGTTCGGGTGATGAGAGGTCCATTCCCTGGAGATCACCTTGAACAGGGCGCCATTCCCGTTGGAGCCGACCATGTCGCGGCTCTCGATGCTGAACCAGGCGCAATGGTCCATCCGGCACCGGCCCTGCATCAACTCGGCCGAATGCGCGGCCCCGGCCGCCAGGAGACCAGCGACGCCGGCGGTGAAGGCAAATCTCATGGAACCTCATCGGCAGTGTTCTGGCCCGTCAATGGAGGACAAGCAGCCAGCCAACCAGAGCCACGGGAGCAATGATGCCGAGAACGAAGGAAACAGCATCGCGGGCCATAAAAACCTCCTGCCAATTTCCCTACCGTAAACTCTTGAGACGCCGGCCGCGGTGCGCTTGAGCACGCGATAGACCGAGGCGGGGATCAGGAGCTCGAACCATCCGGCGTCTCCGGCTCAGGCGGCGCGCCGGAAGGCTTGCTCTCGTCGGCCTGGGGATCGTTCCGGGCCTTGCGCTTCTTGCCCAGCCACCTGAACAGCATCCATCCCAGGCCCGAGCTGAGCGCTGCGATCACCACGAGGCCGGAGCTCGGATAATCGCGGAAGTTGACGCGCTTCGTGCCGTTCAACTCTTCCAGTTCGTCGTCCGGCTGTTCGTCTGACTCGGGCATGAGAGGTCTCGAAGGAGTTCCCTCCCATATATGTCTCATGGCTTTCGTTTCCATCGCATTCTTTTGGCAAATGCCTGATGGGATCTGATCCGGGAGGGGCCTGTCCGGGCGTGCCCAAAGAAAAAGCCCGGCTCTGTTGGAGCCGGGCGGGATGTGGGAGGTGGAATCAGGCGGTCTCAGGCGGCCTTCACGCCCGAGAGGAAGGCTGTCACCTCCTGGCCCAGATCGTGGGAATGGCGTGCAAGCTCGCGGGCCGCGCCCAACACCTGGCCGGCTGCCGTGCTCGTCTCGCCGGCGCCTTGGTGCACGTCCGCGATGCTGCCGGTCACGGCTTCCGTGCCGCGTGCGGCTTCCTGCACGTTGCGGGCGATCTCGGCGGTGGCCGCGCCCTGCTCCTCCATGGCGGCGGCGATCGAGGTCGAGATCTGGCTCATCTCGGTGATCGTGCGCGCAATCTCCTGGATCGCCGCCACCGTCTGGCCGGTCGCCTGCTGGACCGAGGCGATCTGCTGCGAGATCTCCTCGGTGGCCTTGGCGGTCTGCGTCGCCAGATCCTTCACCTCCGAGGCCACGACCGCGAAGCCCTTGCCGGCTTCGCCCGCGCGCGCCGCCTCGATGGTGGCGTTGAGCGCCAGCAGGTTGGTCTGGCCCGCGATGGTGTTGATCAGCTGCACCACGTTGCCGATCTTCTCGGCCGAGGCTGCGAGCTCCTGCACGGTGGCGCTGGTGCGCTGGGTGCCGGCCACCGCCTTCTCGGCCACCGCCGAGGACTGCGCCACCTGGCTGGCGATCTCACGGATCGAGATCGACAGCTCCTCGGTGGCGGCCGCCACCGTCTGCACGTTCGACGAGGTCTGCTGCACGGCGGCGGCAACGCCGACCGATTGCTGGGTCGTCTGGCTCGCGACCGCGGTCATGGACCCTGCCGTGGCCTCCATCTCGGTGGCGGCCGAGGACAGGCCCTGCGTCAGGGCCGAGACGTTCATCTCGAAGCGCTTCGTCAGCTGGTCGAGCAGCTCGGCGCGGCGGGACTTCGCGTCGGCCTCAAGGGCTGTTGCCTCATCGGCCCGCTGTTTGGCGATCAGGGCATCCTTGAACACCTGCACGGACCCTGCCATGACGCCGATCTCGTCCCGGCGGGAGGTTCCCTCGATCGTCACGGAAAGATCGCCGCCGGCGAGCGCACCCATGTTCGCCACGAGCTTCTGAATCGGCCTGGAAATGCTGCGGCCAAGGCCGAAGGCGATCAGCATGAGAAAAGCCGCCGCTCCGCCGACGAGCGCCAGAAACAGGTTGCGATAGGATGCGGCCGTCGCCGCCAGGTCGTCGATATAGACGCCGCTGCCGATCACCCAGCCCCATTTGTCGAAGTTGGCCGCATAGGTGAGCTTCGGGAGCGGTTCCGGCTGGTTCGGTTTGGGGAAGAGATAGGCCACGAAGCCGCCGCCGGCCCGGCCCGCTTGCCCGATCTCCTTGAAGAACGCGACGCCATTCGCGTCCTTCACGGCCGAGTTGTCCTTGCCTTCCACGTTCTTGTTGAAGGGATGCATCAGCATCACCGTCTGGTAATCCTGGATGAAGAAGTATTCCGAGCCTCCATACCGCAGGATGCGCAGCGTCTCGGAGGCACGCTTCTTCGCCTCGTCCTCGGACATCTCGCCCCGCTTCGCGCGGGCATCGAAGTCAGCCACAATGCTGACGGCAGATTCCACGAGATGTTTGAGCTCGGTCTTCTTCTGCTCGGTCAGAATGGTGGAGATCGTGACGGAGCCGAAGATCGCGAGCGCAACCAAGGCTACGATTCCCGCCGCGATGCCGGCATAGAACCGGCCGGCCACGCCGGTGAGTGAACGCGTCAACTTGTGTCGAAGGGTAGAATTCTTATCAGACATTTTTCTTTGTGGACCTGCCCGCATCGCCACGGGGGGCGCGTGCCCCCACGACACGCTCTACCAGGCGCGCCAAAGTCTGTGAGAGTTGTCCCGGCCGTCAATAGGTGGAAACACTTAGCGTTTTCTGCGGCTTTGTTATCCGTTCTTTAACCCGGTTGACCCGGTCTCGTCGAACAGCGGAATATTTGCCTCCGATGGAAAGAAAAAGCCGCGGATCCCTCGAATCCGCGGCCCGTTATACTTTCGGCGGTGGTGGCGTCATGTCTCTCTAGAGCATCGGACGTGAAAAGTGGACCCACTTTTGGGATCGATCCGATGCTCAACCCCTTAAGCGGCGCATCGTTCGGCGCGGCCCTCTGGGTCCGTCCGATGCGCTAGCGGCCCCAGCGGAGCACGACCGGATCGACGCGGCGGGCGACCTCGATCAGGCCCTTGCGGGTCTCCGGATGCAGGGGTTGCAGCGGATGGCGGACCGCCTCCGACCGAATGACGCCGCCCTCCTTCATGAGCACCTTGGCGGCCAGCAATCCGCACTGCCGGTTTTCGTAATTGATCAGCGGAAGCCAGCGCTCGTAAGCGGCCGCGGCCTCTTCCTTGTTGCCCGCCATATAGGGGTCGATGATCTTGCGGATCCCGTCCGGATAGGCGCCGCCGGTCATCGCCCCCGTGGCGCCGGCATCGAGATCGGCCATGAGGGTGATCGCTTCCTCGCCGTCCCAGGGACCTTCGATGGCGTCTCCTCCGAGGGCGATGAGATCCCGCAGCTTGGATGCGGTGCCGGGCACCTCGATCTTGAAGTAGGAGACGTTCGCGATCTCCTTAGCCATGCGGGCGAGGAAGGGTGCCGACAGGGACGTGCCCGCCATGGGAGCATCCTGAATCATGATCGGGATGCCGATGGCGTCCGAAACCCTGCGGAAGAACTCGTAGATCCCGGGCTCGGACACCCGCAGGGTCGCGCCGAAGAAAGGCGGCATGATCATCACCATGGCGGCGCCCGCAGCCTCCGCCCGCTGGCAGCGCTCGACGCAGATGTCGGTCGAGAAATGGCTGGTGGTGACGATGACCGGGACGCGGCCGGCGACATGGTCCAGCACCGTCGTCATCACGGTCTCGCGTTCGCTGTCGGTCAGAACGAACTGCTCGGAGAAGTTCGCCAGGATGCAGAGGCCGTCGGAGCCCGCTTCGATCATGAAGTCGATGGCGCGCTTCTGGCCTTCGAGGTCGAGCCTGCCGTCGTCATCGAAGATGGTGGGGGCCACCGGGAATACGCCGCGGTGCGGGCGCGTGGAAGTCTTGCCGGTCGAGGACATGTTTTCTCCCTTCAATGTGGTCGGCGTCGTGTTCAATGGTTGTCGCGGGGAACAGGTGATCCTGTCCGTCCGACGAGAAAGTCCAGATCGACACCTTTGTCGGCCTGCAGAACGTGGTCGATGTAGAGCTTGGCCCAGCCGCGATCCGCATGCGGGGCCGGAGGAACCCAGGCGGCGCGCCGACGCTCCAGCTCCTCGGCCTCGACGTGAAGATGCAGGCTGCGGGCCGCGACATCCAGCGTGATCAGATCGCCGTTCTGCACGAGAGCCAGCGGACCGCCGGCGGCCGCCTCCGGCGCCACGTGCAGCACCACCGTGCCGTAGGCAGTGCCCGACATGCGCGCGTCCGAGACCCGGATCATGTCTCGGACGCCCTTCTTGAGCAGCTTCTGCGGCAGCGGCATGTTGCCGACCTCGGCCATGCCCGGGTAGCCTTTCGGTCCGCAGTTCTTGAGCACCATGATGCAGGTCTCGTCGATATCGAGATCCTCGTCGTCGATGCGGTGGTGCAGATCCTCGATGGTCTCGAACACGACCGCGCGGCCCGTGTGCTGCATCAGCTCGGGCGAGGCGGCCGACGGCTTGATGACGGCGCCGTTCGGCGCAAGGTTGCCCTTCAGGATGGCGATCCCGGCCTCCGGCTTGAAGGGTTCCTCGAAGGTGGTGATGACTTCACGGTTCCAGCACGGGGCGTCCTTCACGTTCTCCCAGAGCGACTTGCCGTTGACGGTGAGCGCATCCTTGTGCAGAAGGCCGCGCTCGCCCAGGGTGCGCAGCACCACGGGCAGGCCGCCTGCATAGTAGAAGTCCTCCATGAGGAAGCGGCCGGACGGCATGAGATCGACAAGGCAGTGGATCTCGCGGCCGAGCCTGTCGAAATCGTCCAGGGAGAGGTCGATCCCGACCCGTCCCGCGATAGCGAGCAGGTGAACGACCGCGTTGGTCGAGCCGCCGATGGCCGCGAGGGTGCGGATGGCGTTCTCGAAGGCCTGCCGGGTCATCACCTTCGACAGCACGAGATCCTCGTTCACCATCTCGACGATGCGCCGTCCTGCCATGCGGGCGAGATGGTTGCGCCGGGCGTCGGCGGCCGGAATCGCGGCGTTCTCCGGCAGGCCTACGCCGAGGGCCTCGACCATGGAGGCCATGGTGGAGCCCGTGCCCATGGTCATGCAATGACCGGCCGAGCGGTTCATTCCGCCTTCCGCCTCGTGGAATTCCTGCAGGGTCACCTCGCCGGCGCGCAGCTGCTCGCTCATGGAGATGATGTTGGTGCCCGAGCCGATGTACTTGCCGCGATAGACGCCACGCAGCTGGGGGCCGCCCGACACGCCGATGGTGGGCAGATCCGCTGATGCGGCGCCCATCAGCAGGGCAGGGGTGGTCTTGTCGCAGCCCATCAGGAGAACCACGCCATCGAGAGGATGGGCGCGAATCGCCTCCTCCACGTCCATGGCGGCCAGATTGCGGAACAGCATGGCGGTCGGCCGCATAGTCACCTCGCCGAGCGAGGAGACGGGGAATTCGAGCGGGAAACCGCCGGCATCCAGCACGCCGTACTTCACATGCTCGGCGATGGTGCGGAAATGCGCGTTGCAGGGGGTGAGCTCGGACCAGGTGTTGCAGATCCCGATGACGGGCCGGCCTTCGAACTGGTCCTGCGGGAAGCCGCTGTTCTTCAGGAAGGAGCGGTAATAAAATCCCATCTTGTCCTGGCGGCCGAACCAGGCTTGGCTGCGCAGAGAGCGATTCTTGTCTTCGGTCATGGTCCCGGTGCCTTCGCAACTGTGTAGCGCCCCGCCGCTCGGGGCTCAAAAGAACGCGACTTTGGTTGAATAGGCGCTCAATTTGATTCATATAATAGTACTAATGGTCAGCTGATAAGGCTGCTAAAGTCGAAGAGCAACGACAAATTTTAGGGAGAAAACTCATGAAGGCCCGTCACCTTCTGACGACGATCGGCATGGCTGCGCTGATCCTGTCCTCAGGCGCCGCCTATGCCCAGAATAAAATGACCGTCGGATTCTCGCAGGTTGGATCAGAGTCCGGCTGGCGGGCCGCGGAGACGAAGGTCTCGAAGATCGAGGCCGACAAGCGCGGCGTCGACCTGAAGATCTCCGACGCGCAGCAGAAGCAGGAGAATCAGATCCGCGCCGTGCGCTCCTTCATCGCGCAGGGCGTGGACGCCATCTTCATCGCTCCCGTCGTG
This sequence comes from Microvirga yunnanensis, assembly GCF_025460875.1. Taxonomy (NCBI): domain Bacteria; kingdom Pseudomonadati; phylum Pseudomonadota; class Alphaproteobacteria; order Hyphomicrobiales; family Methylobacteriaceae; genus Microvirga; species Microvirga yunnanensis. Next base: position 24,757 of record NZ_JAMXFI010000072.1, on the reverse strand, counting down.
TCGACGGGTTGGGATGCGGTCCTCAAGGAAGCCAAGGACGCCAAGATCCCGGTCGTTCTGCTCGATCGTTCGATCGACACGAAGGACGAGTCCCTCTACCTGACCGCCGTGACCTCCGACACCGTGTATGAGGGCAAGGTGGCCGGCGAGTGGCTGGCGAAGGAAACCGGCGGCAAGTGCAACGTGGTCGAGCTTCAGGGCACGGTCGGCTCGAGCCCGGCGATCAACCGCAAGAAGGGCTTCGATCAGGTCGTCGCCGCCAATCCCGGCATGAAGATCATCCGCACCCAGTCCGGCGACTTCACCCGCACCAAGGGCAAGGAAGTGATGGAAAGCTTCATCAAGGCGGAGGGCGGCGGCAAGAACATCTGCGCCGTCTACGCACACAACGACGACATGGCGATCGGCGCGATCCAGGCGATCAAGGAAGCCGGCCTGAAGCCCGGCCGGGACATCAAGATCGTCTCCATCGACGGCGTTCCGGATATCTTCAAGGCGATGTCCGACGGCGAGGCCAATGTCACGGTCGAATTGACGCCGAACATGGCCGGCCCTGCGCTCGACGCGCTCATGGCCTTCAAGAAGGACGGTACCGCGCCCAAGAAGTGGATCCAGACCGAGTCCAAGGTCTTCACGCCTGAGACGGCGAAGGCCGAATACGACAAGCGCAAGGACCTCTACTAGGATCCTCAAGTGATCGGCAGCAGGCGGGCTTTCGCCTGCTGCTTCGCCCGCGGGCCGGTGAGGACGGGATTCCACCATTGACAGAACAGCCTCAGCTTCTCGAGATCCGAGGTCTCACGAAGGGCTTCCCGGGCGTTCAGGCGCTCGACCATGTGGATTTTACGCTGCAGGCCGGGGAGATCCACGGCCTTCTGGGGGAAAACGGCGCCGGCAAGTCGACCCTGATCAAGGTGCTGACCGGCGTCTTCAAGCGCGATGCCGGCACCATCCGGCTCGACGGGCAGGAGATCGAGGCGCGCGATCCCGCGGACGCGCTCTCTCTCGGCATCGGAACCGTCTACCAGGAGGTCAACCTTCTTCCGAACCTGTCGGTCGCGGAAAACCTCTTCATCGGCCGCCAGCCTCACCGATTCGGCTTGGTGCGCACGGGCGAGATGCGCCGTCGCTCCGAAGAGCTTCTGGCAGGCTATGGCCTCGACATCGATGTCGCCAACCCATTGGCCGCCTATTCGGTGGCAGTCCAGCAGATCGTCGCAATCGCCCGTGCGGTCGATCTCTCGGCCAAGGTGCTGATCCTCGACGAGCCGACGGCGAGCCTCGATATGCACGAGGTCGAAACCCTTTTCAAGATTTTGCGGGACCTCAGGAGCCGCGGCATCGGGATCGTGTTCGTCACGCACTTCCTCGACCAGGTCTATGCCGTCTGCGACCGGATCACGGTGCTGCGGAACGGTCGTCTCGTGGGGTCTCGTCCCATCGCCGAACTGCCGCGCATCGAGCTGGTCTCGATGATGCTCGGCCGGGAGCTGGCCGCCGAGGCACTCCACCGCAACCAGCGCAGGGAGGTGACGGGAGAGCCGCTCGTGGCGTTCAAGGATTACGGCAAACGCCGTCTCATGGAACCCTTCGATCTGGCGGTTCGCCCCGGCGAGGTGGTGGGACTTGCGGGCCTGCTCGGCTCCGGACGGACGGAAACGGCCAAGCTGGTTTTCGGCATCGAGCGCGCCGACAGCGGTCAGGCTTTCGTCGGCGGTAAGCCTGTGCGCATCGCCACGCCGCGGGATGCCGCCCGCCTGCGCTTCGGCTTCACTCCCGAGGATCGAAAGACCGAGGGCATCGTGGCGGAACTGTCCGTTCGCGAGAACATCATCCTGGCGCTGCAGGCGCAACGCGGCTGGCTGCGTCTGATCCCGAGACGCCGGCAGGAGGAGATCGCCGACCGGTTCATCAAGCTCCTCGACATCCGGACCCCGGATGCGGAGAAGCCCATCGGGCTTCTCTCGGGCGGCAACCAGCAGAAGGCGCTGCTCGCCCGATGGCTCGCCACCGAGCCGCGCTTCCTCATTCTCGACGAGCCGACGCGCGGCATCGATGTCGGCGCCCATGCGGAGATCATCCGCCTGATCGAGCGCCTGTGCGAGGACGGACTCGCCCTTCTCGTCATCTCCTCGGAACTGGAGGAGATCGCCTCCTACAGCGACCGGGTCGTCGTCCTGCGCGATCGGCGGCACGTGCGCGAACTCACCGGATCCGACGTCAGCGCCAACACCATCATGACAACCATCGCGGGCCATTGAATGAGCGGCATGATTCAGGCCAGTGCTCCTCGCACGCTTCCCAAGGGGCTTCCGCAGGTCGCGGCGCTTCTCATCGTCTTTCTGGTCAACTGGCTCGTCTTCCGCGACTTCTTCGCCCTGCGCCTTCAGGACGGCCGGCTCTTCGGCAGCCTCGTCGACGTTCTGAACCGCGGCGCGCCGGTGGCCATTCTGGCTCTCGGCATGACCCTCGTCATCGCGACGCGGGGAATCGATCTCTCCGTCGGGGCCGTCATGGCCATCGCGGGTGCGACCGCCGCAACCTTGACCGCACAGGGCTATCCGCTGCCCGCTGCTCTCGCGGCCGCGGCCGGCATCGGCCTGGCCTGCGGCCTCTGGAACGGCTTCCTCGTCGCGGTGCTCGAAATTCAGCCCTTCGTCGCGACCCTGATCCTGATGGTGGCCGGGCGCGGTTTCGCGCAGCTGATCACCGAGGGACAGATCATCACCTTCGTGAGCGAGGGATTCGCGGCCATCGGCGGCGGGGCCTTCCTGATGCTGCCGATGCCCGTCGTGATCGCCATCGTGATGCTGATCATCACGCATGTCATGGTCCGCTACACGGCCCTCGGACTCTTCATCGAGTCGATCGGCGCCAATGTGCGCTCGAGCGCCTATGCGGGGATCGGCACCAAGGTCGTCACCATCGCGGTCTACATGTGGTGCAGCCTGTGCGCGGCCATCGCCGGGCTGATCGTGACGGCGGATATCCGCGGGGCGGATGCCAACAATGCCGGGCTCTGGCTCGAGCTCGACGCCATCCTGGCCGTGGTGATCGGCGGCACGTCCCTGTTCGGCGGGCGTTTCAGTCTCGGTCTCTCCGTCATCGGTGCCCTGATCATCCAGGCCATGAACACGGGCATCCTGCTGAGCGGCTATCCGCCGGAATACAACCTCATCGTGAAAGCCATCGTGGTGCTCGCCGTTCTTCTCGCCCAGTCGCCGGTCCTGTCCGCCGTCCGTTCCGTGTGGAAGGCCAGGACATGATCAGGCGTCATCTTCCCGTCCTCGTGACGCTCGCCGTGTTCATCGTCGGCTACCTGATCTGCCTCGCGCAGTTTCCGAGCTTCGCCTCGACCCGGGTCATCGGCAATCTCCTGACCGACAATGCCTTCCTGGGCATCGTGGCGGTCGGCATGACCTTCGTCATCCTGTCCGGCGGCATCGACCTTTCGGTCGGTTCGGTCATCGCCTTCACGGGCGTGTTCCTCGCCGTGACCATCGAGAAATATGGTCTCAATCCTTACCTGGCCTTCGTGCTCATCCTCGGGATCTCGGCCCTGTTCGGGGCCGCCATGGGGTTCCTGATCCATACATTCCAGATTCCGGCCTTCATCGTCACGCTCGCCGGCATGTTCCTGGCACGCGGCCTGTGCTTCGTCCTGACGACGGATTCGATCCCGATCAACGCGCCCGCGTATGGTCAGATCACGGATATCGCCTTCGGGCTCCCGGGCGGGGGAAGGCTCACCTTCATCGCCATGATCATGCTGGTCACATTCGGGGCCGGCATCGTTCTGGCGCATTACACGCGCTTCGGCGCCAATGTCTATGCGCTCGGCGGCAACAGGACGTCGGCCCAGCTGATGGGCGTGCCCGTGGGGAGGACGACCATCCGCATCTACATGCTGTCGAGTTTTCTCGCGGCCTTGGCCGGGATCGTGTTTTCCTTCTATACGTCTGCCGGCTACTCGCTGGCGGCGACGGGGGTCGAACTCGATACGATCGCGGCGGTCGTCATCGGCGGTACCCTGCTCACGGGGGGCTACGGGACGATCATCGGCACGCTCGTGGGCGTGCTGATCCAGGGATTGATCCAGACCTACATCACGTTCGAGGGGACCTTGAGTTCGTGGTGGACCAAGATCGCCATCGGGGCCCTGCTGTTCGCATTCATCGTGCTCCAGCGGGGGCTGTCGGCGGCATCGCTTCGAACACGGTAGAGCAAAAGGAGACGGGTGTTGCTGAACGATATCCAGAGGCCTTCGAGAGCGCGATCCGCCCATGATCTCGTTGCCCATGGGATCGGCCAGAACATCATGCAGGGGCGCTTCCCGATCGGCAGCACCCTGCCCGGGGATGCGGAGCTGATGGAGCTCTTCGGCGTCTCGCGGACGGCCCTCCGGGAGGCGATGAAGACCTTGGCGGCGAAAGGCTTGATCGAGTCGAAAACCAAGGTCGGGACGAAGGTTCTCGATCGCAACAACTGGAACATGTTCGATGCCGACATCATCGAATGGCATCTCGAGATGGGCGTCGATGCCCGCTTCCTCGGATGGCTCTTCGAGATCCGGCAGATGCTCGAGCCCCTGGCCTGCGCCACTGCCGCCGTGCGGCGCACGCCCGACCAGCTCAAGGAGATGCATCGGGCCCTCCAGGCCATGTACCAGTGCGAGAGCAGCCGGCAGGGCTTCACCAAGGCGGACCTCGCCTTCCATCAGGCCATTCTGGAAGCTTCGGGCAATCCCTTCCTGCAATCGATCGGATCGGTCATCGGCGCGGCGCTCGCGACCTCGTTCACGATCAGCTCCCCGGTATCCAGCGACGACCGCTTCCGCGAGGTGATGCGGCAGCATCAGGCCGTATACGATGGGATCGAACAATCCGATCCCGCGGCAGCCAGCGACGCCATGTCCGACCTGATCCTGCAGGCGGCGCAGCGGGTCCGGATCAAGCATGAGGAAAGCTCGCTGGCGAATGTCCAGATCCACGCCTTCTCCGGAGTGGACTGAGCCGTCCGGCTGGATCGCAGTTCTGGGGCGAACCGTGCCCTGCGAGGTCCTTGCTGCGTGGATTAGTATTATAGTATGATTTATAGCCGGGAGGGAGCGGACTAACACTCCGCCGGCAAAGTGGAGGGGAGGGCTGTTCCAAGGGGCGGCTCTGCCTTTATCATGGGACGAAAAGGGCCGCATGGATGCCTCGCGTGCGGGAGGCCGACCGGGAGCCCGGAACGAAGAATGCTGAATATGCACCGGGCGAAAGAATGTCGTTCCGGGCATGGACGAGAGGGAGAACGACCTTGAAGACATTCACCACCACATTGGCGGCCGTGGCTCTTGGAGCCTTCGGCCTGCTTGGCGCCGCCCAGGCGCAGGATAAGGGCACGGTCGGCGTGGCCATGCCGACGAAGTCGTCCGCGCGCTGGATCGACGACGGCAACAACATGGTCAAGGTGCTCAAAGAAAAGGGCTACAACGTCGACCTGCAATACGCCGAAGACGACATCCCGAACCAGCTCTCGCAGATCGAGAACATGATCACCAAAGGCGCCAAGGTGCTGGTGATCGCGGCCATCGACGGCACGACCCTGTCCGACGCGCTGCAGCAGGCCGCCGACAAGGGCATCAAGGTCATCGCCTATGACCGCCTGATCCGCAACTCGAAGAACGTGGACTACTACGCCACCTTCGACAACTTCCAGGTCGGCGTTCTCCAGGGCGGCTACATCGAGAAGGCGCTCGGCCTGAAGGAGGGCAAGGGCCCGTTCAACATCGAGCTGTTCGGCGGCTCGCCGGACGACAACAACGCCTACTTCTTCTACAACGGCGCCATGTCCGTTCTCGACCCCTACATCAAGAGCGGCAAGCTCAAGGTGGTCAGCGGTCAGACCGGCATGGACAAGGTATCGACCCTGCGCTGGGACGGCGCGGTCGCCCAGGCCCGCATGGACAACCTCCTGTCCGCCTTCTACACCGACAAGCGCGTCGATGCGGTACTCTCTCCCTATGACGGTCTGAGCATCGGCATCATCTCGTCGCTCAAGGGTGTGGGCTACGGCACGCCCAAGCAACCGATGCCGGTCATCACCGGCCAGGATGCCGAGGTCCCCTCGATCAAGTCGATCCTTGCCAAGGAGCAGACCTCGACGGTGTTCAAGGACACCCGCGAGCTTGCCAAGGTCACGGTCAACATGGTCGATGCCGTGCTCTCCGGAAAGCAGCCGGAGGTCAACGACACGAAGACCTACGAGAACGGCGTGAAGGTGGTTCCGTCCTACCTGCTGAAGCCGGTCAGCGTCGACGCCTCGAACTGGAAGGAAGTTCTGGTCGGCAGCGGCTACTACAAGGAAGACCAGTTCAAGTAATTGGTCCGACGAAGAACGGACCCTGCGCAGCCGCGCGGGGTCCTTGCTCGTTTCTGGAAGGCTGTTTGCCTGAGGTCATGCAATGAATGCGATCCTTGAGATGCGGGGGATCACCAAGACGTTCCCGGGCGTGAAGGCGCTCGACAACGTCAACATCGCGGTCAAGGCCGGCGAGATCCACGCTCTGGTCGGTGAGAACGGCGCCGGCAAGTCCACGCTGATGAAGGTCCTGAGCGGGGTCTATCCGCACGGCTCCTATTCCGGCGAGATCCATTACGAGGGCGAGGAGCGGCGCTTCTCGGGCATCGCCGACAGCGAGAAGCTCGGCATCATCATCATCCACCAGGAGCTTGCCCTGGTGCCCCTCCTGTCGATCGCGGAGAACATCTTCCTCGGCAACGAGCAGGCCAGGTACGGCGTCATCGACTGGTCGGCGGCGTTTGCGAGAACCAAGGAGCTGCTGAAGCTCGTCGGTCTCAACGAATCGCCCGATGAACTGATCACCAATCTGGGCGTGGGCAAGCAGCAGCTCGTCGAGATCGCCAAGGCTCTCTCGAAGAAGGTGAAGCTCCTCATCCTGGACGAGCCGACCGCCAGCCTGAACGAGAAGGACAGCGACGCGCTCCTAAATCTGCTGCTCCGGTTCAAGGAGCAGGGGATCTCGTCGATCCTGATCTCGCATAAGCTCAATGAGATTTCGAAGGTCGCCGATTCCATCACGGTTCTGCGCGACGGCGGCACGGTCGAGACGCTGGACTGCCGGGCGGAGCAGGTCAGCGAAGACCGCATCATCCGCGGGATGGTGGGCCGCACCATGGAGGATCGCTACCCGACCCGCGAGCCGAAGATCGGCGAGCCGATCTTCCAGGTCGAGAACTGGTCGGCCTATCATCCGCTCCACAGCCACGTGCAGGTGGTCAAGAACGTCAACCTGAACATCCGGCGCGGCGAGATCGTCGGCATCGCCGGGCTGATGGGGGCAGGGCGAACCGAGTTCGCCATGAGCCTGTTCGGCCGCAGCTATGGCCAGAACATCTCCGGCCGGGTGACCCTGCATGGCAAGGAGATCGACGTCAGCACCGTCGAGAAGGCCGTTTCCAACGGCATCGCCTATGCGACCGAGGATCGGAAGACCTATGGCCTGGTTCTGGCCGAGGACATCCGCAAGAACGTGACGCTCGCCAATCTCGAGGGCGTCTCGAAGAACCTCGTCATCGACGATATCCAGGAGCTGGCGGTCGCCAACGACTACCGGGGCAAGATGAGGATCCGCTGCTCCAATGTTTTCCAGGAGACGGTGAACCTCTCCGGCGGCAACCAGCAGAAGGTCGTCCTGAGCAAGTGGCTCTTCTCGGACCCGGAGATTCTGATCCTGGACGAGCCGACCCGCGGCATCGACGTCGGGGCGAAGTATGAAATCTATACGATCATCAACCGGCTGGCCGATGCCGGCAAGGGTGTTCTCATGATATCCTCGGAGATGCCGGAACTGCTCGGCATGTGCGACCGGATCTATGTCATGAACGAAGGCTCCCTGATTGCCGAGCTCGACGTTGCCGAGGCATCCCAGGAAAAGATCATGCACGCTATCGTTAAGTCGGGGAGACGCTGAGATGGACACGAGAACCGCTGACGAGCTTCACGTTCCCCAGCAGAAAACGTCGTGGATGGAGTTCGTCAAAGCCCATTTCCGCGACTACGGCATGCTGCTGTCGCTCCTGGTCATCATGCTGTTCTTCCAGGTGGTGACCGACGGCACGCTCCTGCGGCCGCTCAACCTGACCAACCTGGTGCTCCAGAACAGCTACATCGTCATCATGGCGCTGGGAATGCTCCTGGTCATCGTGGCCGGGCACATCGACCTCTCGGTCGGCTCCATCGTGGGCTTCGTCGGAGGCCTCGCCGCGATGATGATGGTGCGCTGGGGCTTCGATCCCGTGACGACCACCATCGCCTGCCTGATCGTGGGGGGCCTCATCGGTGCCGCTCAAGGCTATTGGGTCGCGTATTTCAAGGTCCCGTCCTTCATCGTCACGCTGGCCGGCATGCTGGTGTTCAAGGGACTGACCCTGGCGCTCCTCGGCGGCATGTCGGTCGGCCCATTCCCGGTGGTGTTCCAGCGCCTGAGCTCCGGCTTCATTCCGGACGTCTTCGGCGGGGAGGGCTTCAACTACACGGCGCTGTTCCTGGGCGCCGCCAGCGTGGCCGCGATCATCTATTTCAGCTTCCGCAGCCGGGCCAATCAGCTCAAGCATGCGGTCGAGACGGCGCCTTTTGGGCTGTTCCTGTTCAAGAACGGCCTCCTGGCCGTCCTGGTGGTTGCGTTCTGCTACCTGATGGCGACCTATCGGGGCCTGCCGAACGTGCTCGTCATCATGGCGGTGCTGATCGCCCTCTACGCCTTCGTGACCAACCGCACCACCATCGGCCGGCGCATCTATGCGCTCGGAGGCAACGAGAAGGCGGCCAAGCTGTCGGGCATCAAGACGGAGCGCCTGACCTTCCTGACCTTCGTCAACATGGGCGTGCTGGCGGGACTCGCCGGCCTGATCTTCGCAGCCCGCCTCAATACCGCGACCCCGAAGGCCGGCCTCGGCTTCGAGCTCGATGTGATTGCGGCCGTGTTCATCGGGGGCGCCTCGGCGACCGGCGGCGTCGGCAAGGTGACCGGTGCGGTGATCGGCGCCTTCGTCATGGGCGTGATGAACAACGGCATGTCCATCCTCGGCATCGGCATCGACTATCAGCAGGTCATCAAAGGCCTCGTGCTGCTCGCGGCCGTCTCCCTCGATGTCTACAACCGGAAGAAGTAAGCGCTTCCACTGGTGTGCCTCGGCAGAACGGCGAGTCTCGGCTCGCCGTTTCCAGTCGGGGTGAAGCTGAAAGCTTAGCGCATCGGACGGAAAAGTGGACCCGGTTTTCCGCCTCTTCCGATGCGCCGATCAAGAGAGGGAGCCTCGGATGAATCCCAAAAGTGGTGTCCACTTTTGGGTCCGAGGCTCTAGCGCATCGAGCGGACGAAAGCGGGCCGCATCAGCGAATACCGGGTCCGCTTTTCACGTCCGAGGCTCTAGCGGGCCTCTGCCGTCATGCCGGCGGCTTCGGGGATGGGACTTTTGGTCAAGGTCATCCGGTCATTGCGCCGATCGCAGGACACGGTGACGAAGCCGTCCGAGGCATTGATGCGAACGGTCACGATATCGCTCGTGCTCACCAGCTTGACCGGCTCCTCGCCGACATCCTGCGCGGCCTCGTTGATGATCGAAAGGCACTCGCCGAAAGGCATGGTTGCAACGCGTGTATCGGCCGCCAGAGCGGCAGACCCGACCGCACAGGCACCGAGGGCACCGAGCGTGATTGCAAGCAAAGTGGAGCGCATTGACCGATTCTCCCAACACTCGGAGATCACCACGCCCGAGAGTTTCCCGCTGTGTCCTATCGCACAGGGAAGGAACGTGCCTCGCCATAGGCCGTTCCTCGGTATCAATGTCGCAGGGGAGGGTGGCCGCCGTCGATACGCATCGCATGGCCGGTGTTAGAGAAGGGTGAAGAACCTCAACCGCTCGACTCCTTCTGACGCGCGGACATGCGACGTCCCCTCTGCTCGGCGTTCTCGAGCGCTTCAGCCAGAAGGCGACGGCTCTGCAGCAGAGCTTCTGCGTCGCGTATCGCCGGGCTCAACGGGCCCAGGATCTTTTCGGCCTCCCTCTCATGACGGGTCTCGGGCATGACAATCTCCAGTAAGCTGTGCCGATCCAACCGCCTGACCGCTCCCAGGTTCCTGGACGCCGTATCGGCTGCGAAGCGGGCCATATTTCTGACGTAATAGCGTATAATTTGAACCCTATTGCACAGCTGCTTCGGGGACTATGTTCCTGGCGTAGAATCGACTAGTGCTTCATCCCTCCTATTGCGCGTTCCGACATGATTCATCCCAAGATTGTCAGGGATGGTCCCACGACGACTGGTGGACCAGACCCTTTGAAGGATGCTCTCGCTCTCCAGGCCCGGGTGAAGGGCCTGCAAGCCTTGCTCGAGTTGCAGCGTTGGCAGATCGAGGTGCTCAACAACAGGCTCTATTCCACCGAGCCGGGTGCCATCGCGGCGCGGCGACTGCTCGCCATCAAACGCAGCGAGACTGAAGGAGATCGGCTCAAGGTGCCGAAAGGCGTGAACGATCCTTGATGCGGCTATCATATGAAAAAGACCCGATGTCGCCATCGGGTCTTTTGCGTATCGGGGGCAGAGCCTGATCAGTTGAACTTGTAGTTCACGCCGGCGCGGAGCACGCCGAATTCGGCATCGCGGTTCACGCTGACGCGGCCGCCGAGATTGTAGTTGTCCTTCGTGTCGAGATCGACATAGAGGCCTTCGACCTTGGCGGTGAAATTATTGGTGATGGCATATTCCACGCCGCCGCCGATGGTCCAGCCCCAGTTGATCTCGTCGCCGCTGTGATGACCGAGGAGCGGATCATAGCCTCGGTTGCCGCCGATATCGCCATAAGCAAAGCCGCCCGTTCCATAGACGAGGGCTCGGTCGAAGGCGACGCCGGCGCGGGCGCGGATCGTGCCGAAGAAGCCGTCCGAGTCGCCGGGATAATAGGTGGTCCCGTAGGACGCGCCCTTGTTGCCGACGGCGGCATATTGCAGATCCGTTTCGGCGCCGGCCACGAACATGCCGAACTGATAGTTGTAGCCAGCCTGAGCGCCGCCGACGAAGCCGCCGCTCCGACGGCCCTTGATGGTGCCGAAGGCGGGATCGTAGAAGCGGCTGTCGCCCGCATTCCAGCCGTAGCCGGCATTGAGACCGGCGTAGAAGCCCGTCCAGGTGAAGACAGGAAGAGCATTGTAGGCGGGAGCAGGGGAATAGCGGCCCGGCAGGTCAGCCGCGTGCGCCGCCGAAGCCGCAACGGCAAGAGCCGCCGTGGCAGCGAGCAGTCCAAGAGCAGAGGTACGCATTACTGTTATCCGTGCTTAACAACCAAGATCAGATAGGCATTTATTGCCTGTCCCGCGTCTAATAAGGGATTGCGAGAGAATGTTGCAATATCGGCAGCCGTAGCCATTCGAAAGATGATTGACGATTGATGAATGTTTACTGTTCATCAACCACGCCAGCTGCGGTCGACTTGAGGTCTTCTGGCCGTTGTGCGCAGATCCCGGCGTGAAGTTCGGCCGCGAGGCCTCCAAGTATGAGACAAAACTTGGCCTCGCCTTGTCTCGAGGCGAGGCCTTTTTGCGTTCGACGGAGGTGTCAGGGATCACGACGGTTCGAGGCCTGCGCGCGGCGGGCGATCACGTCCACGTCCGCGCTCATCGGCAGGGCGGCCGGATCCAGATCCTCGACAGGAAACCACCGCGCCTCAAGAGCATCGTCGCCGGCGAGCGGCTCACCTGACACCCAACGGCATTGCACGGCGATCAGGATATAGTGCTGCCGAACCTGCCCGTCCGGATCCCGCACCAGGACATCGAGCGTGGTGACCACGTCCTGAGGTTCCGCATGAACGGCAGTCTCCTCCAGAAGCTCCCGCCTCGTCGCGTCCTTGACCGTTTCGCCGAATTCGACCTTGCCTCCCGGAAAGCCCCATAAGCCGGCATCCGGCGGGTTCGCGCGCCGCACGAGCAGGGTGTGGCCGTCCCGGATGACGACGGCGATGACGGCGGGGATCGGGGATAGGGACATGGAAAAAGGCCCGGCCATGAATGGCCGAGCCTTAATACACTGCAACGCCGATGTGGAGTGCGGTCAGCGATCCGAGCGGTGCAGCGCCGATTGCAACGGCTCGAGGCTCCTGGTGAACCAGAGCGCCGTGGTCTCGGCGATATCCTTCCACTGCGCGGAAGCCGCCTCCAAGACCTGACGGGTGGCTTGGCTCTGGGCTTTGAAGGCCTCGGGCAGAGGAGACGGCTTGATGGCCGAGCGCCACAGGTCGAGCGCAGCATGGCGCTGCGTGATCATGGCGTCGATGATCTTGTCGTTCACCTCGAGGGCGCCCTTGGCAGATGCCGCCGCCGCTTCGCTCATGGCTTGGCGGAGAGCATCACCCTGCTTCCTGGCGGATGAGAAGAAGGTTCCGGCCTCAGTGGGAGCTGCGGCGGTCGCAGGAAGCGGAACGGGCGTCGCATCGGTGACGGCCTCGACCGTTTCGGCGGTCGGGATGGCAGCCATCTCGACCAGATCGCCGGCTTTCTGCACGCTCTTGGCTGTACTCTTGGCTCTGGGCTTCTTCACTTCCGCCATCGTGACGTCCTCGCAAGATCTAAGGGAGCAGGGTGGTTACTTCTTGGATCCGGGCTGCTTCATGGCCGATTGAGCCAGGGAGCCGAACTCCTTCATCTGGGTCTGCATCGCCTCGAACTGGGTCCGGACGAACTCGGCCTGGATCTGCATGGCTTCCTGCATGTCCTTCGCGCGCACCATCCGCTGGGCGAGATCGAAGGCAGCCGAGAGGTTCTGCTCGGTATAGGCGAAGGTCTTGCGTGCAGCATCCTTGGCGCTGGCCTGAACGGTGTTGGCCGAGCCTTCGAACGTGTCGGCGGTCTTCTGAGCGGCGCTCATGAAGCCGTCGATGGCCTTGCGGGCCTGCTCGACGCTCTTCTCGGCGAAGTCGCGCATCTCCGGGGGAACTTCATAACCTTGGGTCGGGTTCGTGGCCATAGGATACTCCTGCTCGTTGAGGGATTTGTGCAGTGCAATATCACATTGTGCGCTGCAAAATCAACTCCCTTTTGCTTCGCCCCTATTAAGGTTACCTGAAAGTAAAAGGATTCAAGTGTCGGTGCTTTGCATGCCTGGCTGCCGACATTAGGCTAAAAGCTCTGCCAGAGGTGGATCGAAGGCAGTTCACAGCAAGGACCGTTGATGAAGGGCGGACCCAACCCATTCGAGGCGCTGATGGCGCGGCTTGCCGCAGAGCCGGACTTGCGCCTTCTGGCCAAGCCCGACGCGGGCGCGCTTGTCTGGGACCAGGCAGGGGAGAGGCTGCTCTGGGCGTCACCGGCGGCCAGGGGGGTGCAGGACGCACTCACCGATGCGACCGGGCAGGTGGTCCCGGGCTTCCGGGCTCATGACCGCATCAGGGCCCTGGCAGGCGGCCTCGCACCGCGGCAGGGTGCCCGTCAAGAGCGGCTTCGCCTTGATCCGAACCGCCCCTGGCTTCCGGTCGCGACCCTCTGTCGTCTGGAGGCGCTGGAGAGTGGCGAGACCGTCCTGGTGACCATTTTCGCCGGTGGCGTGCCAAAGACCTCGTCCCGCCCTCGCACGATCCAGACGATCGAGCCCACAGGCCCCGAGCCCGTCGTGCCCACGGACGTCGAGGCCGATTCCCGGCCCGACAGGCGTCCCGGTCCGGTTCGCTTCATCTGGCACATGGATGCGGATACGCGGTTCACCGACGTGTCGCCCGAGCTTGCCCGGGCCGTCGGGAGCATGGCCGGCTCCGTGGTGGGAAAAACCTGGGAGGAGGTGGCCCAGACGGTCGTCGAGGATCCCGATGGGGCCGTCGCGGCCCTTTTCTCCCGACGGGAAACCTGGAGCGGGCACACGGTTCTCTGGAGGATCGACAATTCGCGGCTGCAGGTGCCCGTCGACTGGGCCGGGATGCCGGTCTTCGGCGCGGGGCGGGAACTCGCCGGCTTCCGCGGATTCGGCCTCTTGCGCATGGAAGACGTTCGCGAGCGCGCGGCACAGGATGGGCCGTCGATTGTCCCGGCCGATCTGATTGCACAAAGCCTGGTCAATGACGAGACGCTGCCGTTCCGGCCCCCTGAGGAAATGCCGGATGAGGAACCTTCCGCCGCCCCCGAGCGGCCTGGAGAGGAAAGCTGGTTCTCGAACCTGCGCCATCGCGTGACCGAGGCCCTGTCCAGTCCCAAGCCGTCCGATCCGGAACCGCTCGAGCCAAGCCGTCCCGCCGAGAAGACAGCCCAGACATCGGGCCTTTCCACGGCGGAGCGCAACGCCTTTCGTGAAATCGCCCGCGCGCTCGGAGCGCGTCTGGAGCCCAATGCGCCGACCCGGGATGATGGGGCTCCGGAAGGGCCGGGGGAGGCGCCCGATCCCGGACTGTCCTCGCTGGAGCCGCCGATTGCTTCGGACAAGGGTGACCGGGTGCTCGACCGCTTGCCCATCGGTGTGCTGGTCCATCGCGGCGAGACCGTCTTGTTCGCCAATCGCTTCCTTCTCGACCTGACCGGCTACGGAGACGTCGAGCAGATCCGCTCGGACGGGGGGCTCGTTCACCTGTTTCGTGGCTCCCCCGCCCTCGAAGGTGCAGGTGACGGAGAATCCGCCCTCGCTCTCACCACGAGGGCCGGCGAGACGATGGCCGTCGCCGTGCGCTCCGCGTCTGCCGAGTGGGGAGGCGAAGCGGCTGATCTGATGGTCGTCCGGCCTGCGGCCGGCGGCGACGCTCCGGCGTCTGCCCAGGACAGCCGGGTCCACGAATTGGAGGCAATCCTCGATACGGCAACCGACGGCGTCATCGTGCTCAACGAGACGGGGCGCATCCTCTCCCTCAACCGCTCGGCCGAAGCGCTCTTCGGCTATGACGAGCAGGCCGTGGCGGGAGATGCGATCACCGTGCTCCTGGCCCCGGAGAGCCATATGGTCGCTCTCGACTACCTGGAGACGCTGCGCACCCCCGGTGTCCGGAGCCTGCTCAATGACGGGCGCGAGGTGCTCGGCCGGGAGCGTCAGGGCGGATCGATCCCGCTCTTCATGACCATGGGCCGTCTCGGGGACGGGCCGGATCGTCGCTTCTGCGCAGTCCTTCGCGATATCACGGTGTTCAAGCGCGCCGAGGGCGAGTTGATCGGCGCCAAGCATGCGGCCGAAGAGGCGAGCGCTCAGAAATCCGATCTCCTGGCCAAGATCAGCCATGAAATCCGCACGCCGCTGAACGCCATTCTGGGCTTTGCCGAGGTCATGCTCGAAGAGCGGTTCGGCACCATCGGCAACGAACGCTACAAGGAATATCTCAAAGACGTTCATGCCTCCGGGTCCCATGTGATCAGCCTCGTGAACGATCTTCTGGATCTCGCGAAGATCGAGGCTGGCCGTCTGGAACTGTCCTTCACGGGGGTGAGCCTGAACGAACTGGTCTCGTCCTGCGTGACCCTGCTCCAGCCGCAGGCCGCGCGCGACCGCATCGTCATGCGCATGAGCTTTGCACCCAAGCTGCCGCCGGTGGTGGCCGATGAGCGGTCCATGCGCCAGATCGTCCTCAATCTCGTCTCCAATGCCATCAAGTTCACCGATGCGGGCGGGCAGGTCATCGTCTCCACGGCGATCATGGACCAGGGCGAGGTGGCTTTCCGTGTGCGCGATACCGGGATCGGGATGACGCCCGAGGAGGTCGAGGCGGCGCTCGAGCCGTTCCGCCAGCTCGCCACCTCGCGCAAGCGCGGCGGCACGGGCCTCGGATTGCCGCTGACCAAGGCTCTCGTCGAAGCGAACCGGGGCGCGTTGCAGATTGCCAGCAAGCCGAGCGAGGGAACCCTGGTCGAGGTGATCTTCCCTCCGGCGCGCGTTCTGGCCGAGTAGTGCCTCGCTTCACCCTCCGCGCGGCCTGTCCGGCGGACATGCCGGCCGTCGCGGGTCTGAACCGTCGCGTCCGCAACGCGTGCCTGCCTTACCTGCCGGATCTTCACACGCCGGATGAGGATCTCGTCTTCTTCCAGGCGACGGTGTTTCCGACGTCCGAGGTCTGGCTGGCCGAGGCGGGCGCTCAGCTTCTCGGGTTTGCCGCTGCTCGGCTCGACTGGCTGGACCACCTCTATGTCGATCCGGCGTGGCACGGCAGGGGCGTCGGGTCGGCTCTCCTGTCCTGCGCCCGTGACCGGCGCTGCGAGCTGAACCTCTGGACGTTCCAGGCGAACGCGCAGGCTCGCCGCTTCTACGAGAGTCGAGGCTTCCGCCTCATTGCCGTGACGGACGGTTCGAGCAACGAGGAGCGTTGTCCGGACGCTCATTATCGCTGGGTGCGGCAGCTTTCCGGGCCGGATCGGCGTTCGGTCCTGTCCGGGTAAGGCTTCCCATCCTGGACGAATTGCGGTCGATCAACGCCACCGGCGCGTATTGCAGATATGAGCGGCTGCGATACCTACTGGGTTCGGATGCTCCACGAGACGAAGGATCGTCATGTCCACCTATCGCCTCGACCGGCTGTTTGCCCCCCGTTCCATTGCGGTCGTCGGCGCAAGCCCGCGTCCCGTTTCTCTCGGCCTGACCTTCCTGCGCAATCTCGTGGCGGGAGGCTTCGACGGAGAGCTTTTCTCCGTCAATCCGCATCACGTCGAGATCGAGGGCAGGCCCTGCTTTCCGTCCGTGGCCGAACTTCCCGAGGTCCCGGACCTCATCGTGGTCGCCGTGCCACCGGGCCGGGTGCTCGGCGTGATCGAGGAGGCCGGGCGAGCGGGCGTGAGCGCCGCCATCGTGGCGACGGCCGGGATGGGCTATGGCGCGGGATCCCTGGGCGATCAGGTCCAGCTTGCGGCCCGGGCCCATGGCCTGCGCATCGTGGGACCCAACTGCATCGGCGTGCTGGCGCCGCGGGCCAAGATGAACGCCAGCTTCGCCGCCCGCAGCGTCAGGCCCGGAGATCTGGCCCTCGTATCGCAATCCGGGGCGCTCGCCGCCGGACTGGTGGAATGGGCGGCCCAGCGGCAGGTGGGGTTCTCGGCCATCGTATCCCTGGGCGACAAGGTCGACGTGGATTTCAGCGATTGCCTGGACTTCTTCTCCGCCGACAGCGGCACCCGGGCGATCCTCCTCTACATCGAGTCCATCGACAACGCGCAGAAGTTCATGTCGGCGGCCCGGGCCGCGGCGCGCGTGAAGCCGGTGGTGGTCATCAAGGCCGGGCGCCATGCTCAAGGGGCGAGGGCGGCCGCGACCCACACCGGCGCCCTGGCCGGATCCGATGCGGTCTACGACGCCGCCTTCCGGCGCGCCGGCCTGTTGCGGGTGCTCGATCTCGACCAGCTCTTCGCCGCGGCCGAGACGTTGGGGCGCCAGAAGCCGTTTCCTGGAAGCCGATTGGCCGTATTGACCAATGGAGGCGGGATCGGGGTCCTGGCCGTGGATCGGCTGATCGATCTCGGCGGAACGCTTGCCGCCCTGTCGGAGAAGACCCGAGCTTCCCTCGACGCCATCCTGCCGCCGACCTGGTCGCACGCCAATCCCATCGACATCGTCGGCGATGCGGACCCGGCCCGTTACGCGGGCGCGCTCGAGGCGCTGCTCGCCGATTCCGAGAACGATGCCGTCCTGATCCTCAACGTGCCGACCGCCATTGCCGGTGCTGCCGACGTGGCCGCAGCCATCGTCGACGTGGTCAAGCGCGACCGTGCGCGGGGCTACCGGCAGAAGCCGGTCTTCGCCGCCTGGATCGGGGAGGATCCGGACTCGGCCCGCCTCTTCGAGGAGGCGCGGATCCCGAATTTCGCCACCGAGGCCGACGCGGTCCGCGGCTTCATGCAGCTCGTGCGCTACCGGGAGGCGCAGGAGGAGCTGATGGAGACGCCGGACAACCTCCCGCACGACTTCGATCCGGACACGGAGGCGGCACGCGCCGTCGTGGCCCATGTGCTGGCGCAGAGCCGGCGCTGGCTCGATCCGCTCGAGGTCAATGCTCTGCTGCGGGCCTACGACATTCCGACGGCGCCAGTCATCCTCGCGACCACGCCGGACGAAGCCGGAGAGGCGGCCCGGCCCATCATCGCCGAGGGCGGCACGGTGGCCGTCAAGGTCCTCTCGCCCGACATCGTGCACAAGTCCGACATCGGCGGCGTGAAGCTCGACCTGACGACCGAGGAGGCGGTGAAAAAGGCGGCGGCCGAGATCTTCGAACGCGCCGCCCGCCTGAAGCCGCAGGCTCATGTGACGGGCGTCACCGTCCAGCCCATGGTGCGGCGGGCCAAGGCCCGCGAACTCATCGTCGGTCTCGCGGACGATCCCTCCTTCGGCCCCGTCGTGCTGTTCGGGCGCGGCGGCACGGCCGTCGAGGTCATCAACGACAAGGCCCTGGCCCTGCCGCCCCTCGACCTGAAGCTCGCCCGCGACCTGATCGCCCGCACCCGGGTGTCACGGCGCCTGAAGGCCTATCGGGACGTCCCGGCCGCCGACGAGAGGGCGATCGCCCTCACGCTGGTGAAGCTGGCGCAGATGGCCGCCGACATCCCGGAGATCCGCGAGCTCGACATCAACCCGCTGCTCGCCGACCAGACCGGCGTGATCGCGGTCGATGCCCGCGTGGCGGTCGCGCCCGAGACCCGCAAGGGGAGCGGCCATCCGCGCTTCGCCGTCAGGCCGTACCCGAGGGAATGGGAGCGCCACATCCGGCTGCGCAACGGCCGAATGGCGTTCGTGCGGCCCGTCCGGCCGGAGGACGAGGCGGAGTTTCGCCGCTTCTTCGAGAAGATCACGCCCGAGGACCTTCGCCTTCGCTTCTTCGCGCCGGTCAGGGACTTCAGTCATACCTTCCTGGCCCGACTGACGCAGCTCGACTATGCGAGGGCGATCGCCTTCGTGGCCTTCGACGAGGGAACGGGCGAGATGATGGGCGCGGTCCGTCTCCATGCGGACGCCAACCATGAGACGGGCGAATACGGCATCCTGCTCCGCTCGGACCTCAAGGGCCTCGGTCTCGGCTGGGAGCTGATGCGCCTGATGATCGAATGGGCCAAGGTGGACGGCCTGCACGAGATCGAAGGGCAGGTCCTGCGCGAGAATTCCACCATGCTCGACATGTGCCGCAGCCTCGGCTTCTCGGTCCGGGTCGATCCGGACGATCCGGAATTGCGCCTCGTCACCCTGCCGATCGCGTCGATCCACGAACCGGAAAAGCTCGCGCAGCAGCCGCCGGCGTGAGGGAGAAGGGCACACCGCTCCTCCGTCGCGTCATGGCCGGGCCTGTCCCGGCCATCCCGATCGGACAGACGCCGCGTTCCAAACACCCGGCGTCACCGGCACGGGGCCGGTGACGTCATGGAAAGCGGCATTCGCTTGTCGCTGAAGCGGAATCAGTCGTGGTCGTCCTGGAGCCCGCCGATATGCTTCTGGGCGTAGAGCTCGATGCCGACCTGCTCGACCAGGTTGAGCTGGGTCTCGAGGAAGTCGATATGGCCTTCCTCGTCGGCCATCAGCTCCTCGAAGAGGTTCTTGGACACCCGGTCGCCGATGCTGTCGCAATAGGCGGCCGCCTCGCCGTACAGGTTGCGGGCGTCGTATTCCGCCGCGAGGTCGGATTCGAGGATTTCCTGGATGTTCTGGCCGATGCGCAGGGGATCGAGCACCTGCAGGTTGGCGAAGCCCTCGAGGAAGATGATGCGCTCGATGAAGCGGTCGGCGTGGTGCATCTCCTCGATGGATTCCTTGCGCCAGGTCTTCGCAAGTTCCTTGTATCCCCAATCGTCCAGGAGCCGGTAATGCAGCCAGTACTGGTTGACCGCCGTCAGCTCGGAGCGCAGGCCGCGATTGAGATACTCGATTACCTTGGGATCACCCTTCATCCTACCCTCTCGTTCACTGGCGCATCGTGCCAAAAAAGTGGATCCGGTCTTCGCACGAACGATGCACCCATCCAGAAAAAGCATCGGATGGGTCCCAACAGTGCCATGCACTTTCGGGTCCGATGCTCAAGGCGCCGGATGCGCCGGAGCATTCCTTAGAGGATTTGTGAACTAGGGTGAAAGTCCTTTTGTTCAAAGGGTGGGTTCGGCGGCGGCTTTTTCCAGGGCAGTCGGGCAGCAGCCGCGGTTGCAGGCCGCGATGGGTTCGACGCCCGCATCGATCAGCGCCTGGTCCATGATCGCGCGGATCGTCCGCGCGCAGCGCCCGCAATTGGGGCTGCAGCCGAGACAGCGATAGACCTGCGCCGGGGTGCGGGGACATTCCGGTCCCGGCTTGAGGCACGCTTTGACATCACCGTCGGAGAGAATGTTGCAGGAACAGACGATCATTTGTTGTTCTAGTTTAGAATGACTAAAAACTACATGTGATATCAAAGACTTAATGGAAAAATCGGCGAGACGCCAGCACTCTTTCCTGTGCCCAGTTGTCACGGCCGAGCTCGGGCGCGTCAGCCCAGGCGCCTGAACAGCCCGGGATAGTCCAGGACGAAGCCGTCCTCGTCCACGGGCAGATCCGCGGTGAAGCCGCTCTCCAGGCTCTCGAACCGGTAGAGGGAACCTGCTTCGAGCGCCGTATAGCGCTGGTCGGCCGGAGAGACGGCCAGATCGGGCGTGCCGATGTAGCAGAGGCGGATGTCCATGCTCTCGCCGGTGTCCAGGTCGAGGCGCCGGATCGGCAGGGTGTTGGTCAGCGGCGTCGCCTGGATGTCGATATCGATGCAGCCCTGCAGGTCCGGCCGGTCCCTGCCGTTCTCGCGCCAGTGCCCGCGGCCGTCGCCCTCGAGGTGCAGCACATGCCCCGAGGTGGTCCGCACGTGAACCTCCTTGGTGTGCCACAGGGCGTCGAGCCTGACCCGGTAGGAGAGGCCGAATTCGTCCTCGCCGTCCTGACCGATGACGACGCCCGCGATGGCGAGGCCCCCATCGGCCGGCCGCACGTCCACATGCTCCAGTCCGGTCTCGCAGCCGTTCCAGGCCGACCAGCGGAGGGCGCGGAAGATCAGGGTCGGGATGGACATGCGGGGCTCCGGGGCGCAGCTCTTGTGCCGGTGGATTATGGCTCAGCCGGACGGCTTGTCGAATCGAGGGCCGCTCGCGGGCCGAAGCAAGGATCGGGGAATGTCAGGCCAACCTCTCCGTCCAACCTCTCCGTCATGGCCGGGCTTGTCCCGGCCATCCCGATGCGGTGGGGGCGGGTGATCATACCCTCCCCACGACATGGCCGGCCTTGTGCCGGCCATCCCGATCCGGTGAGGCGCGGCGTTCTTCGGATCGGGATCACCGGCACAAGGCCGGTGATGACGTGGAGGGTGGGACAAGCCCGATGATGACGGGGAGAAGCGGCTTGTGCCTGAAACGAGGGTGAGGTTCGGGCAGCGCCCTCAGTCCCGCACCACCACCACATGCAGCCGCCGCGGGCCGTGGGCGCCGAGGAGCAGGGTCTGCTCGATGTCGCCGGAACGGGACGGGCCGGTGATCCAGTTCACCGTGCGCGGCATGGTGCCCTTGCCGTAGGCGAAACGGACCCGGTTCCACACGGATTCGTAGTCGCCCGCGATGTCCTTGGCCGACACCACGACGATGTGGTTGTCGGGCAGGAAGTTGAGCGTGGAGGGGTTCTCGGGGCCCGACACCATGGCGAGGGTGCCGGATTCCGCCACGCCCCCGAAGGCGTGGCTCACCGCGTTGAGGTCGCGGCCCTCGCTCGGCCCCTGGGCGATCTCGAGGGCGGTCTCGGACCAGGGCATGGCCTGCAGGCGCGGATCCTCGCCCATGCGCAGGGTCGCCGGCAGGTTGTGGTTGCGCAGGAAGAGCGCGATGGATTGCGGCACCTCCGCCGGGGAGGCGACCTCCGTCACGGTGGCGAGCGCCGTCTCGACCATGGTCTTGAAAAGCGCGATGCGGTCCTCGCCGGACACCTGCCCGCGCTTGGGGATGACGCCCTTGGGCGCGCGCTCCAGGCGGTCGGCCACGATCTGCCGGCGGATGGTCTCGCTGCCCTTGACGCCGAGGGATCGGCGGATGTTGGCGAAGATGTCGTCGCGGGCGCTCATGCGCGGGCTCCCTGGCGCTCGCGCTTCCAGCGCGCTTGGAAGGTCTCGCCCTGCGGGGCCGGGAAGTCCCGATACTTGGTCCAGCCCTTAGCCATGGGCAGCCATGCGAAGCGGCCACGCTGGCGGCCGGCCAGGGCCAGGACCCCCATGGCGGCCCGGGTGGCGAACCGGTACAGGGCGGGGCGCCTGGCGAAGAAGCCCCAGAGCTGGAGGCCGGACCGGACGGTGGCGGGGGTCAGGTGCCGCTCGAATTCCCGCTCGCGCCAGTGGCGCATGAGCTTGGGGAGCGGGATGCGGACCGGGCACACGCTCTCGCAGCGCCCGCAGAACGTGGACGCATTGGGCAGATGGCCGGCCTTGTCGACGCCGATCAGCGAGGGCGTGAGCACCGCCCCCATGGGGCCGGGATAGACCCAGCCATAGGCGTGCCCGCCGACCGCGTGATAGACCGGGCAATGGTTCATGCAGGCGCCGCAGCGGATGCAGCGCAGCATCTCCTCGAAGCTGGTGCCGAGCATGGAGGAGCGCCCGTTGTCGAGGATGACGACGTGGTAATTCTCGGGCCCGTCCGCGTCGGCGCTGCGGCGGGGGCCGGTGGAGAAGGTGGTGTAGACCGACATCTCCTGGCCGGTGGCCGAGCGGGCGAGCACCCGCAGGAGCTGGCTCGCGTCCTCGAGGGTCGGGACGAGCTTCTCGATGGACGCGAGCACGATATGGGTCTTCGGCAGGATCTGGGTCAGATCGCCGTTGCCCTCGTTGGTCACGATGATCGAGGTGCCGGTCTCCGCCACCAGGAAGTTCGCGCCCGTGATGCCGACATCCGCGGCCAGGAACCGTTCGCGCAGGACGGCCCGGGCCTCGGTGAGAAGCTGCACCGGCTCGGAGAGGTCGCGCTTGGCGTCGAGATGGGTGTGGACGCGCCGGAAATCCTCCTCCACCTGGGTGGCGTTGAGGTGAACGGCCGGCGCGATGATGTGGCTCGGCAGCTCGCCGCGCAGCTGGATGATGTATTCGCCGAGATCGGTCTCGACCGGCCGGATCCCGTTCGCCTCCAGGTGATGGTTGATCCCGATCTCCTCCGAGATCATGGACTTGCCCTTCGTGACCGTCTTCGCGCCTGCGTCCCGGCAGATGCCGAGGATGATGTCGCGGGCCTCGTCGGCGTTGCGGGCGAAATGCACGTGCCCGCCCGACGATCTCACCTTCTCCTCGTAGGCTTCGAGGTAGAGGTCGAGATGCTCGAGCGTGTGGTTCTTGATGTCGCGCGCCGCATCCCGCAGCGCCTCGAATTCCGGCAGCTTGGCGGCCGCCATCTGGCGCTTGTCGATGAAGCCCTGCTTCACGTTGCCGAGCGCCTTCTGGAGCTGATCGTCGTTCAGCGCCCGCGCGGCATTCTGCTTGAACTGGGGAGAGGTGGAATGAACGGTCATGATCGACTTTTACTTGACGGCGGGGGCTTTGGCGACACCGATCGGCGGCTCGTCGGTCATGCCGGCCAGGACCTCCGCCACATGGCGCACCTGGATCGGGCGGCCGTCGCGGGTGAGTTTGCCCGCCATGTTCATGAGGCAGCCGAGGTCGCCGGCGAGCAGGGTGGGGGCATGGGCCTCCTCGACGTTGCGGGCCTTGGCGTCGACGATGGCGCCCGAGATGTCGCTGTATTTGACCGCGAACGTGCCGCCGAAGCCGCAGCAGACGTCGCTGTCCTTCATCTCGACGAGGCTCAGTCCCTCCACGCTCCCGAGAAGCCGGCGCGGCTGGGTCTGCACGCCGAGTTCCCTGAGGCCCGAGCAGGAATCGTGATAGGTGACGGGGCCGTCGAAGGACGCATCGACCCTGGTGACGCCGAGCACGTCGACCAGGAAGCTCGTCAGCTCGTAGGTCCTGGCCGCGAGCGCATCGGCCTTGGCGCGCCAGTTCGGGTCTTCCTCGAAGAGTTCCGGGTAGTGGACCCTGATCGTCCCGGCGCAGGAGCCCGAGGGCGCGACCACGTAGTCGTAGCCGTGGAAGGCGTCGATCACCTGCATGGCGAGGTCGCGCGTGGTGCCGCGGTCGCCCGAATTGTAGGCCGGCTGCCCGCAGCAGGTCTGGACGGGAACGTCGACGATGCAGCCGGCGTCCTCCAGAAGCTTGACGGCGGCAAAGCCCACGGAGGGGCGCATCAGATCGACCAGGCAGGTGACGAAGAGGCCGACCCGGGGATTGGCCGGGCGGCCCTGCAACGGCAGAACGCTCATTGTGTGACCTTCTTGCCCGTGGCGTCGAACTGCTTGAGATAGGCCACGAGGTCGTTGACCCTCTGCTCGTCCTTCACCCCGGCATAGATCATCTTGGTGCCCGGGATCTTGGCCTTCGGGTCCTTGATGTACTCGCGGAACGTGGCCTCGTCCCAGGTGATGCCGGAATTCTTGTTGGCCGCCGAGTAGTTGTAGCCCTCCACCGAGCCCGAGTGGCGGCCGAAGAGGCCGTTCAGCACCGGGCCCACGGCGTTTTTCGCATTCTCGCCCACCTGGTGGCAGGCGCGGCACTGGGCGAAGACCTTCTCGCCGGCAGCCGCGTCCTGGGCCTGGGCTGACCCGAGCCCGGCGAGAAGCAGGGCGGCGGAAAGAACGAAGGAACGCATCAAAAACTCCTTTGCTGGACCCCTGTCCCATCCTAGAGCATCGGACCCGAAAGTGGACACCACTTTTGGGATCCATC